>CALFUG010000378.1 GCA_937928455.1 uncultured Clostridia bacterium | reverse complement strand
CGGATTGGGAAGTCATAGATGGCAGAAATGGATCCGGCGAAGAATTGTCAGGGTTGCTAAGAGCTGCCAATGATGAGAGTTACTTATACATTTCCTATGCAGGCAATTGGGCTTCCAGTGTGAATATGGAAGTGGAAATTCAAATCAACGGAGAGAATTTAATTTCTCCTTACAGCCCGATTTTATTAAACTTTATGCCGGAAAGAGAGTTGGGAAGCTTTGGTTTACAGGATGGTTGGTACGAGTCTATATCCGGTGCCGCCGGAACGTACCAAACCACATTGAATGCGGAAACTTTAACACAGGAAGGGCTGTTTTTTGAAGCTCGTATCCCGCTATCCTCATTGGGCTATTCGGATGACTGGAGCCCTATGATAGAGGTGACTTGGGTTAGCTTGGGTGGAAGAAAAGTGACTTCTCAAGTATTTGGGGAAACAGCGCCTCCTCCTGTGGAAGAGGTTGAGGAAGAAATTGAAACATCAATAGAGGATGAAATGCCTTTGGAAACAGAGTTATCCTTGGAGGAGGAGTCCCCAGAGGATACTGAGTCTGAGGAAGAAGAACTCGGGGGAGAAGCCCAGGAGTCGACAGAGGAAGCTATGGAAGAGCCCCCGATGGAAGCCAACGAAGAAATAACACCCGGAGCGATGGAAGAAATAACACCGGAAGCCATAGAAGAGCCCTCTGAATTTCCAGTGGAGGAGGACTTTTCCACAGATGAATCCCTTCTGTTGGAGTTGTCTTTGCTCACCACCGGAGACTATCTGGAAATCGATGGATACTATTCGGACTGGACGGGGATTACCCATACCGATATTTATTGGAATACCAACAATATTCGTCAGGGTGCCATGGTATTGCAGGACGATCGTATATACGTCCATTTGAAGAAATCAGATACATTGAATCAAATGTTGGCAACCAATGCAATGCATTTCTACATCAATGACAATATCCTATATGATAATCAAGGATATCCAATGAAAGACACATCTATGATGGTGGCTCTGGCCAATGTAGGACTCGGTAATACCCTAGAAAGCTATTTGGGGAATTTAAAGGACCCGGGTATTTATGCTGGTCTGGGGGCCTTTGAATATGACGGATGGCCGAAGAGATATCTGGGAGAAGCTGCCTTTACGGTGTACGACAAAAATCATAACCCGGGAGATCAATGTGAATTCTACATGGACTTATCCGAGATAGCCGATTATTTCGGAGTCAATGAAAATGAAATCTATACCATTACCGCCTATTTTCCTAGATTGGGGTCACAAG
>CALFUG010000377.1 GCA_937928455.1 uncultured Clostridia bacterium | reverse complement strand
CCGGGTTGGTTCCATAGATGCCAACGATAATCGGAATCCCCAGTTTTTGCAATTCCGCATGGCGGAAGAAGGGTGTACCGCTTCCTCTGCGATTGGGGAAGCATTTTTCCTGCTCCATCAGCTTGGCACCACTGCAGTTAAGTACCCAAACCAAGGGCAAGTGCATTCTCTTGGCAATATCGGTTACCCGAAGAACATTGTCTGCCTGACCGGATAACCAAGCACCTGCCATTACCTTATTATTGGAAGCGATAATAATGGCCCAACGGCCATTGATCTTTCCCAACCCATCGATTACGCCGGTGTTTCCCTCTTCGTTGAAATTTGGATCATAAATCGTATGCAGAGGACACCATGTACCGGGTTCCACCAGATACTCCAGTCTCTGCCAAGCAGTCCATTCCCCTTTTTCGTTCATTTTTTCCGTGGGCTTTCCTGCTTCCTTCACGCGCTGGACCTCTTTGGCAACAATCTCTTCCTGTTCCTTCAGCTCTTCGATGTTCTTCTTCAATGTGCGAGGAAGCTCCGAACCGATGGATGGCATTTCTTGAAAGTAAGGGTGCAGCGGGTATTTTCGATCAATCATTTTATGACTCCTTTCCTAGAAAATCGCAATTCCACTATCTATTGGGTTGATATCCCAGCTCAATGCCGGCAACGATGGTAGTATGAATATTGGAGGTACCCTCCAGGGTTTCAAACTGCTTGGCATCTCTCAGCCATCGGCCACAAGGATATTCCGTGGAGTATCCATAGGATCCGTAAATCTTCATGGCTACGTTGGCTGCATGTACTGCCGCGTTGCAAGCATAAAGCTTCGCCATGGACGTTTCCTGTTGGCTGGGAAGACCGTGGTCCTTCAACCATGCGGCACGATACACCAGGAACTTGGCCGCTTCGTCTTCCAATTTCATCTCCGCAATTTGCTGCTGAATCAACTGAAACTTTCCGATGGGCTGTCCAAACTGTGTTCGCTCGTTGGCATATCCCACAGAGCCTTCCAAACAAGCGGCTGACAGTGCAGCAGCTCCCGTGGCGCATCCCATTCTCGTGTTGTTCAACTGCCACATGCATATCTGGAACCCTCTGTTTACCGGACCCAACAGATTTTCTTTGGGTACGATGGCATTTTCAAAGACCAACTCCGATGTGGGGGCCGAAAACATGCCTACTTTTTCATGAATGGGAATCCGCTCAATCCCCGGTGTGTTATTGTAGTCGATGATAAAACAGGACAAACCCTTGGGGCCTCCCCCTTCCGTGGTGGCTACATAAAGAAGTCCCGTGTCGCTGACATGACCTCCGGAAATCCACATTTTGGATCCATTGATCACCCAATGGTCTCCTTTGTCTTCTGCAAAGGTTTTCATTCCCCCTACATCCGACCCGTAGTTGGCTTCCGTCATAGCAAAACTTCCGATGGCTTTTCCGCTGATGAGATCCGGTATGTATTTCGCCTTCTGTTCCTCTGTTCCATACTCGTTGATAGTCATAGCCGGGCCCCAGCAGTTGCCGCTGATGCTCAGCCTCCAGGAGGTATGAACCTTGGCGATTTCATAAAGGGCCGTTACGCCTTCCATCCATCCCATTCCATTCCCGCCGTACTCTTCCGGGATACTCCATCCCAACAGACCCAGTTCCCCCATCTTGCTTAAGATTTCTCTTCGATAGTGATGGTTCTTTTCATCCTCATCCACATAGGGAGCAATCTCTTTCTCGGCAAAATTTCGGGCCATTTCCTGGACCATTCTTTGTTCTTCGGTAAATCCAAAATCCATTTCTTGTCCTCCTACTTCTATCTACCCTTGCTTGCAAGCGTATTTCTCTTGCCGGCTATTCGACGATGGCCAATACCTGGTCTTCTTCTACTTCCTGTCCTACCTGTACCAAAACCTCTTTTACCACGCCCGGGTCTCCATACACTACGTTCTCCATCTTCAATGCTTCCACGATGAACAGTTCGTCATCCTCTGTAATCATCCGTCCTTCTTTTCCATTGATCTCCTGAATTCGGCCCGCCATGGGGCTGGTTACTTCTGTCATTTCTTTTTCCTCCTTCTACCGGTCGCCCGGATGGTTAAAAATGCGATTTGCGCTAATTGATAATAATTTTATTGAACAATGGCAATCCCATGATTTTCTGGCTCTTTAAAATTTACCCAGCATGGATATATAGATACCCGTTATGATGGCTGAGGTAATGACTCCGCTGAGACTGGCCCCCATGGCAATTTGGATCACATTGGCCCTCTTGTTGGCCTTGTTCACCTCATGATGAGCAATCTTTGCGGTGGTTGGAATACAAGAAACTCCGGCAATACCAATGGTGGGATTGAAGTTCTTCCCGTTCACCCAGTACACCAAATAGCCGCCGATGATTCCACCGATTCCTGATAATGTGAGCGCGACAATTCCTAAGATTAAAATCGGAAGTACTCTTGGATTCATTATGGTAGAGGCATCGCACAGCACACCCAACAGCAACCCTAAGAAGAAGGTAGACCAATATAGGACTACATCCTCTAACATCTTCGTATACTTAACAATCCCTGATTCCTTAATGGCATTCCCCAGGAAAAAGGACATGAATAGGGGAGAGGCTACCGGCAACAAGAGACACAGCACCACGCAAGCGATGACGTCGAAAGCCAGTTTTTCTCCGGATGTTATCCCCGTTTTTTTCGACAGTTTTACCGCCGTCCCCCGAATATCCTTGGGAATGGTAGCGCGAATCAGGAAGGGGTATCCTCCATAAGTCAGGCTGAGATACAAATATGCGATTACGGTGATGGGTACAAACAACTCCGGTGCCAACATCAAAGATGAAAACAAGACCATAGGACCATCCGCAGTTCCTACCAATGCAATGGCTGCTGCATCTCCGTAACTCAATCCCATGGCTTTTCCAATGGGTAGAGTCATAATGGTTCCCAACTCTGCAAAAAGGGCAATGAACATACTGGTAAAGGGGTATCTCAATAGGCTTCCTACGTCAGCCAACACGCCAATTCCCATAAACACAAGACAGGCGATTAAACTGTTGCTGAAGGTAAAGGTATAGATGGGCTGCAGAAAATTGACCTGCAACACATTCATAATCCCTTCAGTGTCTGCTACCATGGGATCCACAAAAAGTGTGCCCGTGGTAGTGGCGGACATAAATAGTACGCCCGCATTCACCGCCGCCATTCCAAAACCCATGGGTATCATAATCAATGGTTCCAGGGTATTTCTTTTTCCCAACCAAATCAAAACAATGCCCAGAACTATCAGTACAATTCTTGCCACCACTATATTGGTGTCCTGATAGAACATGGTTCCGATGCCTTGAAAAGTTTGTGCAAAATCCATTCTACTACCTCACTTTCATTCTGCGGGTGTTTCCGCTGCCGGTTGAGGTGTTTTCGGCGTAAAGCGTCGGATTACCCAAAGCAATAACTTAATCATTCCTGCCATCCCCAAGGAAATCGCAAAGGTAAAAAAGTATACCTGAATCGCGAAAAAAATCATTTCGCTCATTGTTTTCCTCCCTTTCTAACGTTTCAATAAATCCCAGAGAACTTCTTATCTCAGTTCTCTGCGAATACAAATGATAAAAACCACGATTACCGCAATAAATACGACGGACATAATTAATATATTGGTTGGTGTCATTGGGAACATTCTTTTGTCCCTCCTTTTTCTACATAAAACCGCCAAGCGCAAAACCATTCTTCCGGATGTTGATCCGGGGGGCAGGCGATGCATTCCGTCTTTATCCTTGGGTCAATGGCCTGTGCGAAGGTAGCATACTCTACCATCCCTGCCGATTTGCATGGATAATCCTCCATCCCCTTGCTCTCCCTTGCCGCCTGAACTCGACAGTTGTTCATTCTAAACAAAATACTATGTTCGTTTTCTTCTACAATAGATTGTTGGTTTACCTGAGCATAGAGACGATACTCCAATGCCTTTTGCAATCCCGCCAGTCCCGGTTGATCTTCCAATTGGAGAAATCTCTGAATGGACCAAGCTTCAAAGGGCGAAAACCATGCCCAACATGAATCATTGCATCGCTTGGCATCCAACATTCCATGGGAAGCTTCTACCGTTTGAAACCAAATACCATCCCCTGCCAGCCAATTGATGCTGAGCGCCTCAATCAGTTCCAAGGTCTTTTCCCGAGGAAGTTTCAATAAAGGCCGCGGAATTCCCTCTTCCATTTGATAGCCCATCACTTTTCCCAATCGTTTCAGTTGAATGCCTCTGCTTTTTTCGTAGGCCTCTTCCATTACATTCAAGGCCTTTTCAAATCCCATCTGGTGCTCTACTTCTTTAAACCAAAAAATGTGGTGAACCATAGTGCGGTGCATGAGATCCATGGCAAATAAGGCCAGCTCTTCTTTTGTATGTTTTTCCAGTGTCTTTTGACTGCTCATCCTGATTGGTTTCCCATCCTTATTTACTTTCATTGTTTACTATTGTCCTCATCTCTTTTAACGTGGAGTGAAAGCACTCCACGTTAAAACAGAGTAAGGGGGGTATTTAATGTCACCTGCTAACGGAGTTTTTTAAATTCTTCTGTTAGCAAGGGAACAATCTCAAATAAGTCTCCGACGATTCCATAATCCGCCAGATTGAAAATATTGGCTTCCGGATCCTTGTTAATGGCAACGATCACTTTGGAGGAACCCATTCCTGCCAAATGCTGAATGGCGCCAGAGATTCCACAAGCAATATATAGAGTAGGGGAAACGGTTTTCCCCGTTTGGCCTACCTGGAATTTCTGCTCTCTCCAGCCGGCATCCACCGCTGCACGGGAGGCTCCCACGGCAGCTCCGATGGCATCGGCGCACTCTTCCAACAGCACGAAATTCTCCGGGCCTTTCATTCCACGTCCTCCGGAAACGATGATTTCTGCTTCAATCAATTCCGGTCTTAAGGCAGCGGCCATTACCACGTCTTTTACTACGGCTCTTACATCGTCCGCATCAATGGAGGCCTCCATATTGACTACTTCCGCTTTATGAGAGGCATCCGGGGCTCCCGACGGGAAAGTATTGGGACGAATGGTGGCTACCACCGGCTTTTCCGTCAAGGTCAACTCCGCAAAGGCTTTGCCCCCATAAATGGGTCTTTTGAACTTGAGAAAATCTTTCTCATCCGCACCCATTCCGGTACAGTCTGAAGCCATGCCCACACCCAGTCTTTGTGCCAATCTAGGTGCCAGGTCTTTTCCAATGGCTGTATTCCCCAGCAAAATT
>CALFUG010000376.1 GCA_937928455.1 uncultured Clostridia bacterium | reverse complement strand
TTTGGTGGTTCATTATATCTTGTGGGGAAGGTAAGGGAGATGATGGGAAATGGGAGATAAAATGGTAAAAGAGAAAGTTCTTTTTTATTACAACCCCCATGCAGGAAATGGATTGTTCAAGAACAACCTGGACTATATTATCGAACGCTTTCAATTGAAGGGGCTTCATCTGGTACCGGTGAGAGCCGGACAAAATGCGCAGCTCTATAAGGTGATGTCACGGATTAACCCGGATGAATATCGCCAGATTGTGGCAGCAGGTGGGGATGGTACATTGAACATATGTGTGAATGCCATGATTAAGAATGATATTCACCTCCCCTTGGCCATTTTTCCTTCCGGCACTGCCAATGATTTTGCCCATTACCTGGAGCTTCCATTGGAAATAAAGGAAATGACCGACATTGCCCTGGGACATCGAATCACAGAATCGGATGTGGGCATGGTGAATGGAAGAGCATTTATTAATGTATCTGCCATGGGTATGATGGTGGATGTAAGTCAACGTACCGACCCTGTGTTAAAAAATACGCTGGGAGCCCTGGCCTATTATTTGAAAGGACTTTCGGAGTTTCCCAATCTCAGGCCCTTACCGGTTCAGGTGGAAAGTGCAGAAACCAATTACGAAGGGGACATGTATTTTATGTTGGTCATGAACGGTACCTCAGCAGGCGGGTTCCGAAAGCTGTCTCCGGATTCTGCCATCAACGATGGCAAACTGGCGGTGACCATATTTAAAAAGATGCCGGTGAAAGATTTTGGACCCTTGTTAATCAGTTACCTTCAGGGAAATCATCAGAGCAATCGAAATGTTCTTCATTTTAAAACGGAAGAGGTTTGGGTGGATTCTCCCACAGACTTTGGAACCGATGTGGATGGAGAACCCGGTGAAAAGCTTCCTCTGCATTTTACGATATTGAAGAGAAGGCTGCAAATTTATACCTATATGGATAATATGAGAGGTCCCATTTGGTAGAGAAGCCAACAAAGGAGATAGGATGAAACAAGACAATATATTTGACAACAATCAGCTTCCTGCGGAATACCAACTAAGGGTTACAGAGGATTATGAAAAATTAGTACCTTTTTTTATCGAAAATGAACTGGAATTCAGTGAAGAGGAACCGGTGAGTACGGATATCATAAAAGGGTGGGAGTTGGTTCGACGTGCAGATGGCTTTCTGATCGGCGCTACGGTTTTGGCGAAACGCCAGGGGGAGTACATCATCGATGGTATTGCAGTGGATCCTGAATTTCGACACGTAAAAGCCGGGAAACTGCTATTGGACCAAGTGTTGGCGGAAGTGAAGGCCCGTGGGGGGAATCGAATTTATCTAGTGGCCCGAGCTCCCGAATTCTTCCGAAAAGCCGGATTTGTTACGGCTCCCAAGGAGGAAGCGCCTCATTTTTTCGAATGCCTTACTTGTCCCCAGTATCAGGTCAGCTGTTTCCCTGAAATCATGAAATGGGAGGTGTAAGCCTTGAAAATTTTACTGGATGGTATGGGGGGAGATTATGCCCCGGCATCGGTGGTGGAAGGCGCGGTGGAAGCCCTTCCTTTTATAAACCATGAGATTGTGATTCTAGGAGATGAAGATCAGATTGGTAAAGAGCTGGACAAATATAAGGGGAACCTTGGGCGGATTTCCGTTGTGCATACCACAGAAATCATTACCAACGAGGATGCACCGGTAAAAGCGGTGCGCACGAAAACAGATTCTTCCATTGTCAAAGGTATGAATATGTTGAAGAATGGGGAAGGAGACTTGTTCATCTCCGCAGGTTCCACAGGGGCCCTCATGGCGGCGGGCCTATTCATCCTTCATCGAATTACCGGTATAGATCGGCCGGCCATTGCCACCATCTATCCTATATTGAGTGGTGGATTCTCACTTCTTGTAGATGCGGGGGCCAATGCAGAGTGCCGTGCATCCAATCTTCTGGAGTTTGCATGCATGGGTAGCATATATATGGAGAGTGTGATGGATGTACCGAACCCTTCCATCGGACTTGTGAATATTGGAACCGAAGCACAAAAGGGAACCGCCACCATTAAAGAGGCCTATGGGTTGCTAGAGGCTAGCAAGTTACACTTTATAGGTAATGTGGAAGCGCGAGAGATTCCGGTTGGTGTTTGCGATGTGATTGTGGCCGATGGATTTGTGGGAAATGTCATTCTAAAATTGACAGAGGGATTGGCATTGAATATTCTCTCCACTGTAAAGAAAAAAATAACTTCGGGTATGGTGGCCAAGATGGGAGCCCTTATTTTAAAAAGAAAATTTATGGAGTTGAAGGAAGAATTCGATTATTCCGAGTATGGAGGGGCCCCTTTATTGGGGATTCGTGGCCCGGTGATAAAAATGCACGGTTCATCCAATGCCAAGGCAGTGAAAAACTCTCTAATCAAAGCGGTTCCCTTCATGGAAGAAAATGTGGTGGGCCGTATTGAATCCGCCATCGAAAATCTGAAGGAGATCAACATTGCTGACTAACATAGAGAATACGATAGGGTATCATTTTGAAGAACGTAATCTATTAATTCAAGCCCTGACACACAGCTCATACATCAAGAATCCGGAGGAGCGTGTGCTAAGAAACAATGAGCGGTTAGAGTTTTTGGGGGATGCTATTTTAGATGCAGTGGTTAGCCAGGAATTGTATCTCCGTTTGCCCAACGTGGAAGAAGGGAAGCTAACGAAAATCAGAGCGCGGGTGGTGTGTGAAAACTCCCTGGCGAAATTAGCCAGAACCTTGGGTCTGGGCCAGTATCTTTTATTAGGCCCGGGAGAAAATCGAACCGGGGGAAGGGACAAGGATTCTATTCTGGCAGATACCATGGAAGCAGTGATTGGTGCGGTAGTTTTGGATGGGGGATACTTTGCGGCGGAAAAGTTTATACTGACCCATTTTGGGGAGGTTTTAGAAGATACCATGAACCAAAGCTTCATTAGTGATTATAAGACATTGATACAGGAAACCCTCCAGTCCGAAGGAGAAAGAGACTTCCAATATCAGGTGGTGAAGGAAGAAGGCCCGGACCATGCGAAGACCTTTTATGTGGAGCTACTTTTAAAGGATATGGTGATTGGTAGCGGGAAAGGAACCAGTAAGAAAGAGGCGGAGCAGAATGCCGCCAAAGAGGCGCTTGAAAGGAGAGGCAACATTGTATTTTAAACGAATAGAGATGCAGGGATTCAAATCATTTGCGGAGCCTGTCACCTTGGAATTGAATGATGGAATCACATGCATCGTTGGGCCCAATGGTTCCGGGAAAAGTAACATCAGCGATGCCATAAGTTGGGTTTTGGGAGAGCAGAGTCCAAAAATGCTTCGCGGCGGGAAGATGGATGAAGTTATTTTTGCCGGGACGGCTTCGCGAAAATCCCGGGGCATGGCGGAAGTGACTTTGGTTATCGACAATTCTCAAGAAATTCTCCCCATCGACTATAACGAAGTGGCCATTACACGAAGAATGTATCGATCCGGGGAAAGCGAGTATGCTATTAATAACAATCCTTGCCGTCTTCGGGATATTCGGGAACTCATTATGGATACGGGAATCGGAGTGGATGGATATAGTATTATTCGACAAGGAAAGATCTCTGACATTATTAGTAATAAAACCGAATCCCGAAGAGAGATTTTTGAATCGGCGGCAGGAATTGTTACTTACCGAAATAAGAAGGCGGAGGCGGAAAGAAAACTGGCTTCTGCCAACCAGCAGTTGGAAAGAGTCAACGATATTGTAACGGAAATCGAGCGACGCATTGGCTCCTTGAAGGAAGAAAGTGAAAAAGCGGTAGAATACTTGGATTTGCGGGAGCGATTCCGTGAGCTGGAAATAAATATTACACTTAAGAATCTGGAAAAGATACAGGGGAATAGTCAGGCTTTGGAAACGGAGTTGTCTCATTCCAAGGAGGAAGTAGAAGCTATTAAGAAGGAAAAGGAAGTCCTGGACCGACAGGTGGAGGAAACTCGTCTTAAGAATGAAGAACTGGAAGAAAAAACACAAGAAGCTTCCGAGAGACAATTGCAACTCATTGACCAGTTAAATCAGCTGTTAAATGCGGAAAAATTATATGGAGAAAGACGCACCAATCTGGAAAGCAACATTCATCGCCTGGAACAAGAACTTTTAGATTTAGAAGAACGGATCCAAAGGGAGGAAGAAAATGCCAAAGGACAGTATCGCATCAAGGAAGAAACCGATGATAAGCTGAGGGTTTTGAGAGAACAACTTCAACAAAAGTTAGTGGCCCAAGATGAGCGTTCCAAAGCATATCAGATTCTAGTCTCTACGGCGGAAGAAAAAAAGAGCGAGATTTTTACTCTGTTGACGAAAGAGGCCAACAAACGGGCAGAGGCCCAAAGTGTGGAAAGCTTGCGAGACAATCTTCTGCATCGCAAAGAGAAGATGGTGGCAGAAAGCAACCAGGAAGCGGAACAAAATGAAGAAATTCTCATTTCAAGGGAAACCATATTAAGCCAAGTCCAAAAGCTGGAGGAAGAAATTACTGCCTTGAAAACCCAATGGGAATCCGAGAAGGACTCCCGTATTCAACTGGAAAAAACAGAGCAGCAGAGGACGCGAGACCTGGAACAACTGAAAATTGAAATGGGGCAGATGCTTTCCCGAAAGCGAACCATCGAAGAGATGGAAGCCAACTATGAGGGGTATAACCATGCGGTAAAATACATTATGAAGTCCGGCATCCCTGGGCTTCATGGAACCGTAGCGGAGCTGATGCAGGTGCCACCGGGGTTTGAAGTGGCCATTGAGACCGCTCTGGGAGGTAATATTCAGAATATCATCTGCCAGGGGGATAAGGATGCGGAGAAAGCCATTGCTCTTTTAAAAGAAAGCCGTAGTGGGCGGCTGACCTTTCTACCGGTGACTTCCTTGCGAAGTGACCCAGTACAAAGAGAAGAACAGGTAGAGAAAGCAAAGGGATTCCAAGGGTTTGCCTCAGATGTGGTAACTTGCCAGACTCCCTATCAACGCATTAAGGATTATTTGTTGGGGAAAGTCGCCATTTTCGATACCATGGAAAATGCCATTGCTCTTTCCAAGACGGTAAAAGGATTTCGATACGTCACATTGGAAGGAGAGTTTATCAACACCAATGGAGCGATTACCGGCGGCAGGCATCGCAACAACACCGCAAATCTTTTGGAGAGGAAAGCGGAAATCGGAAAATTAGATCAGCAGTTGGATCGTAAAGAACAAGAAAAACGAA
>CALFUG010000375.1 GCA_937928455.1 uncultured Clostridia bacterium | reverse complement strand
AAGACCTCCCAAATATTTTTTGTTTCACGGCACATAGTGCATTTCATTATATCATTGGTACTCTGCCTTGGCAACGGATTATTCCTTATCCGCAAAGGCTCTCAGCGCCTCCTCAGCCTCCTTGGATTGGATAGAAGGAACACTGCTGTCTATATTTCGAATAAAGGGGGTACGGGATAAAACGATGGTTATCAAGAGAGCAAATAATAAGCGCCCTACGGTAATTACCAAAACATTAGCACCGGCCACACCAAACAACATGCCCGTTTCTATGATACCGTGGCACAAAAACATAAAGATGCCCACAAGGACCATATCTCTCTTGGAGATAGGCGTTCTTTTATTCACCTCAATAAAGGTTCCCGCACCATAGCCGACTCCCATGAAGAATCCCACTAGCAAAGGAAGCATGGCATTTTTGGACATCCCCATCAATTTTGCAAGACCCTCCAACCTTCCCGCCAGCTTTTCCATGATATTAAAATGCATGAGTGTTTCTATGATTATCATCAAGGGAACCAAGACAATCAGCTAATTAAACACGGTGGTGATGCAGCCTCTTGCCATCTCCATCCCGATGTTGGCCCAACTTTCACTCATCATAAGAAAACACCTCCTAGCCACCCAACCAGTACTCCGGTCACAACTGCCGCCACAAAGCGGAAAGCCACAAAGGGCAGCGCGGGAAATCCAATCTTATGAGAAACTGCAGTTTCTACCGGCAATGAATGAAAAGCCAATGAAATCATTGCGATAGTGGTAATGGAAGAGGCGGTAAAGTCGAATCCGCCCATGGCCGCTACCACCCCATACTCATCCGTAAATGCACCGGTAACAATGGGCACCACCGCATCTGCGGGCAGATTGAAAATCTTCATGGCGGGTTGAAATATCTTTTCCAGCCAGGGCATTACCGGAGAATACTTAATCAAAACTACTACTAGATAGATGGGTATCATAATCCGCAGAAGGAACCATCCGGTTTTTAGCCCGTTCATCGTGCCCTTTCCTAATATTTTGCCGACTACCTTCATAATGTATTGCT
>CALFUG010000374.1 GCA_937928455.1 uncultured Clostridia bacterium | reverse complement strand
AGATTTTGTCAATCCTAACCCAATTATTTTGGGATTTGAAACCCAAATATTTTGTCAATCCTAACCCGTATTTTTTGGGGTTTGAAACCCAACTTTTTTGGTTTTTTCTGAATGATCTGGATTACCGATATTAAAAGAGAGAGGCGAACCTCTCTCTTCATTTTTCTAATTTCATTGTACCGTTGTCTACTGGCTACAACCTCCATGACCGGGTCTTTCATACATAAAATAAATGATTCTAGAAGCATCGGAGCGCGATTCAATGGCAAACATTTGAAAGCAAGGCTGATTCAATCTGGACAGATAACGGAGAGCTTGCGTGAGATAGAATAGCATCCTATTTTTCCGACTCATCCAAATAGGTGTAATGTTGGTCGAAGGTGATGACCACGTTGTAGTTGGGGTTCTCCTTCTTCAGATCCTGTTCCACCTTCTGTTTGATGTCATCTTCTTTTAAGGCGCATTCCGTTCCCAACACACAGTCAAAGATGATGTTGGTGTGGGTTTCTCCCGGTACGATTCTCAAATCGTGTATTTCCGATACGCCGTCCAAATGAGAAATGGTGTCTTCCAGAATCCCGTGGAGATGCCCAACAAGAGGGTCTCCCACTTTGATGGGATCCATGTGCACTACGGCATGAATTTTCAGTTCTTCCTTCAAGGCCGCCTCAATGTTGTCCACCATGTCGTGACTCTTCATAATATCTTCTTCCGCATCCACTTCCACGTGAAGGGAACAGAAGATTCTCCCAGGTCCATAGTTGTGTACCATCAAGTCATGAATCCCTTTGACTCCGGGAAAGCTTCGAGTAATGCGCACAATGTCTTTCACCATCTCCGGGTCGGGGGCTTCTCCCAGCAAGGGGCTGGAGCTGTCTCGGATTAAAATGATTCCGGACCATATGATGAACAGTGCCACCAAGGCGCCTACATACCCGTCGATAACCCAGGGGGTAAACATGGCCACTAACACACTGACCAATACGGCCGAGGTGGAGATCACATCATTTCTGGAATCCGTAGCCGTAGCCAAGAGCGCCAGACTATCGATGCGTCTTCCTGCGGCCCGGTTAAAACCGGCTTGCCACAGTTTCACAAGGATTGCGATTACCAATATGCCCACCGTTAGCCAGTCTGTATTCAAGGCGGTAGGATGTATGATTTTGTCCACGGAAGATTTTAAAAGCCCCACTCCCACCAGAATGATAAGCCCGGAGATAACCAGACTGGTGAGGTATTCAATGCGAGCATGGCCATAGGGATGATCCTTGTCCTCCGGCATGGCGGCCAGCCGAAATCCTACCAGGGTGATGACCGAGGAAGATGCATCTGCCAGGTTGTTAATCCCGTCGGCAATAATGGCGATACTTCCGGCAAGGAACCCTACCGCCACTTTCAGACCACATAAAAGCAGGTTGCTGAGAATGCCAACCACTCCCGCCACCTTTCCGTAGCCGTCCCGCACCTTTCGGTCTCTTACTTCTTCCCACCGGGGGACGAAGGCTTTAAAGAGAAAATCATAAAGAGAGGTCTTCATGTTGATGGCTCCTCTCTTTTTTCTTCCCCCGACTCTTCTCGTGACTCTTTTTCGTTGTCTTCTCGATTCATAGCATCTCCGGAAATCTCCTGATCCGCCAATGCTTTTTTTAATTCTCGCACCAGTTCGTTGGAGCAAGAAGTAGATTTGGGTCCACAGGTAACACCTTCTAGTTTTTCGGCAATCTGTTCCACCGTCCAACCGTCGATTAAAGAGGCAATGGTTTTTAGTCCCCCATTGCAGCCTCCGTGATATCGAATGTTGGTGACCCGATCCCCTTCCAGGTCAAATTCCAGCTCGGTGGGGCATACACCCCTGGGGTATACTTGGTAATGCATAGTCGCTCCTTTGTCGATGGTAAAAACACCCTGCCAAGCTTACCTTGGAAGGGTGTTTTGATCAGTCAACATTCTTTCTAGTAGTATGCTTCCTTGTTTTTGCTTTCCTTCTTGGCCACAATCATGTAAATCAATGTGGGAATTGCCAAGACAAACGAAAAAATTCCCAAGGCCAAAATGCCCCCGCTTTTCTTGGTTTTCGGCATCACATCCGCAATACGATCATTCACAATCATACGGCAAATCCTTTCTGAAATGGCCTCCAATACCTTATGTTACTATTATACCACCGAAACTCCAAGGTCCAACAGGGTTTCCTCTTTTGTAAGGAAATTGTAATACTAGAATCAATCAGGTAATTTCACGTCCCAAGCTCTTTTCCAGAAGCCCCAGGGCGGCTTGGGGATATTTCAAAGATAGCACGCCCAAAGATGCCATGATGTAATGATGGTCCAGCAGAATCTCTGCATGATCTCCCGGGGTCAACATCATACCGTTATCATTTCTTCGGGTCACTTCTTTTAGTATATCTTTCCCATGGGGAAGATGGGTGAGAGCCCCTCCCGTTCCCACAATATATTTCACCTGGGTCAAGTCCTTGCCCTGTGCCAAAGTACTTCGTCCCGATGGACCGTACACATACCGGATTCTACCGGCATGACGTTCCACCGCGCGGACCACCGATTCCAATGTAAGCCGCTCTACCAGTTTGATTTCTCCTTCCGTCTTGGGGATGGCATGATAATCATCCAACAGCTGGTGCAAATCCAGGCCCACGGTTCTCAAGTCACTTCTCAGTTTCTCTTCTCCGATGGATTGGATTACTTTCTGCCGATTCACATAAACTCCCAGGTCCCCTTCCACGGTTCGTTTGGCTTTCGGCTCGGGGCTGATTAGAATTCGGGAAATTTCTTCCGAATCCTCCGTCACGGAGTGCACATCCGTAGTGGCTCCTCCCACATCCAATACCATCACATCTCCCAATACCTGGGAAAGCAGCTTGGTGCATTCCATTACCGCTCCTGGGGTAGGAACAATGGGCCCGGTAATTAATTCCCGTACCTGCTCCATTCCCGGAGCATGGATAATATGTTCTTCAAAGGCCGCCTGAATCACCTTACGACAAGGCTCCACATTCAATTCGTCAATCTTGGGATACACGTTGTCCACCAGGTATAGTTGCCGATCCTCAAAGATCAACTTCATCTCTTCCTGGTTTTCGATATTACCCCCGTAGATGACTGGCGTCTTTTCCGGCAGGGTGGCCAGCATTTCTGCATTATATATGGCGGTGTCTCGTTCCCCGTAATCCACGCCTCCCGCCAATAAAATTAAATTAGGCCCAATGTCCTGAATCTTTTTCAGGTCGGTTCGTCGCAACTTACCAGCGGTAATATAGTGGAGAATGGCCCCGGCACCCAGGGCGGCTTCCTTGGCCGCACGGGCGGTCATATCGTAGACCAACCCGTGTACCGTCATTTTTAGTCCGCCGGCCGCCGAAGAGGTGGCCAGCATTTCATCGTACTCCAAAGAGTCCAATTCTTTTTGTTGAATCAGATCTTCTATGGCTTGCTTCAGCCCAATGCGAACGTCCCCCTCCAATACGGTGGTAGGGGCTTGTCCCTGGCCAAAGAATACCGGGGTGGATGTATGAATGTCTGTAAAGGCGTTCACCACTGTGGTGGTGGAGCCAATTTCTGCAACCAGGATGTCTACCTTCATTCCGTCTTCGCCCTTCTTCGTCGTCTCTCTTCTACAATGAAGGAAGCCACATCGATACCATGAGAACCTCTACCGAAGCCCGCATCAATACCGGTTCTAGCCGCTTCCTCGGGTATGACCTGGGTGCCTCCTGCACATATGATGACTTGATCTCGAATGCCCTTTTCCACCGCCAGCTCATGAATACGTTTCATGTTCTTGTAGTGAATATTGTCATGAGAAATAATGGTGGAAGCCAGGATCACTTCTGCGTTCAGTTCCACTGCCGCATCTACCAGTTTTTCTACCGGCACCGAGGTGCCTAGATACTCCACTTCGATTCCAAATTTTTCGATGCCCCCGTGTTTGATGTCGATGATTTCTCGAAGGCCTACGGAGTGTTCGTCCTCTCCCACGGTGCCGGCGACTATTTTCAAGGGGTAGTCTGCGATGTCTTTTCGAAGCTCATCATCGCTTAATACCTCCGGTGGTTCGGGAATTACCAATTGAGATACATCGATGTCAAAGGGTACCTTCCCCTTTAATTCGATGCGGGTACCTTCTGCTTCCTGCATCACTTCCCGGCTGATGACCTCCGGATCTTCCAATCCCATTTTCTTGGCAATCTCAATGGCCACTACTTCCGCCACTCTCTTGTTGAGAGGCAGGAACAAGGTCCAAAGGATGGTTCCATCTGCCTGCCATTCCATCTCCGGCTTCACCAAATCTGTGTGACGATAGGCTTTGGTTTCTTCCATTCGCACATTCACATTATCTTCCGGATCCAGCTCGTCGATGTAGACAATCTTGCTGCGGTCTTCCAGGGTACATCCGCCAATCAAGGCACTGGGATTTTCCGGGTCGCCGCCATACTGGGCTACATTGTTATCGCCAAAGTGGGCGGTAACGGGAGCCATATAATCTTCGTCTCGTTCATAGATTTGGCCAAAGCCTACACCCCCGTCTATCTTACGGGCAATGCCGTCTCCGTTTCGAGCCGGGTACATGGCGGAGTCTACAAAGAAACCTTCCTGCACCGCTTGGAAATATCCTCCTACTTCCAGAATTTCTTCCATAAAGAGACAGGCTCGTTCTTTGATTTCCCGGGCATTTTCTCCCAAAGGTCCATCCTTCTTCAGTTGGATCATTTCCATCAAACCATCCAGGCCAATCAAGGTTTGTTTGGCGGTATCGCAAGCTTCGATGTTGTAGATATGCCAAGGCACATTTCGCCCTTCATCGGGAGTGATGGTGGATTGAATGTCCGCACTGGTGAGCTTACTGATGAGCATGTTAAGTACATGGGTCACCGTGGCTTCTCTGGCCGAAGAGTCTATGTACTTGGTGTTCATCTGGGCTCTCATCTTGTACCGGTCACACAAGTCTCTCAGGGCCACCGCATACGGCAAGTCCATATAGACACAGGGGGCCGGAGTGGCGGTGGGTGGTACCGTGGACAGGCAAATGTTTTCCGGCTTGATACCGGCCAGTTCGGAGAACATGGAGTTGATGGCATGCTGCACAATCAGCTCCGGCATTACCTTCCAGGCTTCTCTCGCCGTGGCGTTGGCATTATGGGCCCCATCGATTTGCGCGATATCCGCCCAGGCCAAAACCTTCTTCGACTCGCAAGCATCCACAAAGGACCGAACGCAGTTTACGTTTCGATATAGTACGTTGTATTGGGGATCCTGGTGGGCGCCGTTGATGCCTTCTTCTGCAAACATAACGGCAATGTCCGGTCCCGCCACACCCGATACGTAGGAGTGGTAGTTGATGGGTCGACCCACTTCATCTTCGATCAAATCCAATGCTTTTCGTTGCGCACGTACTTGTTTTCGGGTAATGGGCACTCCCCCGATTCCCTGGGGGGTTCCTTCCATCAACCCATCCATGTGAGACTGGCCGGCAGTACGGATGACCATGATATGGTCTGCTCCGTGCCAAGCGGCCATGCGCATTCTTCGAATGTCGTCCTCAAATCGACCGGAAGCAATTTCTGTAGTAATCACCGGCATGCTTTGGGGGTCGATGTTGCCAAAGTATTTGGCGGGAGGAAGAGGCACACTGTTCTTTAGTGGTTTGCTGGAGTCCAAGTAGGTGAAGGGACCCATCTGTTGTCTGGGTACGTGTTCTCTCCAGGTCCAGCCTTTTCTTCGGGGGGTATACTTGTCTAAATCCTTCAGAATGTTTTCTACATCCAGCTTTTCATTGTGTTGTAATTCCTGTTTCATGTCTGTCATTTCTGCCACCCCCTATTTCTTGAAGAGGGCGACCACGTCGTCCCAATGCTTGCCTTGTGCCAAAAGAGTTCCCGCCTCCTGGACGGTGATTCCCTGAGCCTGGGCCAACTTATATACCACGTGTCCGGCCCCTTTTCCCATAAGGCCACGATCCACACAACCTTCCACGATGGGTTTGGTATCCAAGGAGGATATGCCCATGCGAAGGAGTACCGCCCGCTCAATGGAAGGGGAGGTGTTCTTTCGGCCCAGCTCCAGCAAGGGCTCTACCACCTGCTGGGTCAGGGACCAAAATCGGTCATATAGTTCTTCATCTGTGAGGTTGGCAATGTGCATCCTTCTCACTTCAAAATCGTCTTCTCTTTTCATAAAAGTACCATCTCCTATCGTTGTTCTCTTTTGCTAAGTTACAGCGATTTGATTACGTCTTTTACATAATCCGGGTGGGTGCGGGTTTCTTCCGCCAGGAATTTTATATCCTCTTCTGTGGGCTGGGCTACCTGATAGGTGGCCATGGCCTGTTTGATTAAGGATTTCCTCATTCGGTCCAAATCCACTTCCTTAGCCTTGATCATGGAAGGTTGGCTGGGGAGAATAATGTTTTCGCCAGGCACCTCTTCTTCCGGGTCTCCAAAGAAAATCCGGATGCCGTTATCCCGGGCAAAGGACAACTGGGGCTGCAGATGTTTTCCCGCTCCAGTGTACTCTGTTTCCTGTACGATAATGGTGGTGTCTTCCGGATACTCCTGGGCCAAAGCAAAGGCCGCCGCCAAAGCGGTATTCCCCGCCGGACCCTTTTCCAAACCCTCCAATGTAGCCAAACATTGGGTGATATAAAAGACGTCTCCTTGTGTTATGGTAACATATCGGTCCATATATCGCAAAGGTCGGGCGGCGGATCGGGGCACGTCGGAACGGTCTGGCCAACTGGAAAATGGCACGCCGAAGCCGGTATGACCGGTGGTAAAACTTTTTCGGTTGAA
>CALFUG010000373.1 GCA_937928455.1 uncultured Clostridia bacterium | reverse complement strand
ATGGCCGGCAGTAGCTTCTCTTGAATATCCACCACCACCAATATGGCCCGATCTCTTCGAATTTTCGCGCTCTTCAATTCTATACCTCCTACTATAATGACCTTCTATTTTGTAGACGAGAAACCCTCTTGAATATTCCACGAGGCTACCTGGCTCAGCAATTCATGGTTGGTCAAATCGTATCGAAGAGGAGTAATGGTAATGTATCCATCCTGCATGGCCAACACATCCACATCTTCCGAAAGCTCATCATAAATCACCGGCTTTCCGCTGTATCGATACCGGGTGATGCCATCCTCCCCTTCTTCCGACATGAACCACTCATCATATTCTCTTTCTCCCAAACGAGTGATTCGCACCCCTTTAATGTCCTCCTTGGGTAAGGCGGGAACATTAATATTTAATACAGTTTTGGCATCCAACTTCCCCGAGGCTTTTCGCAAAACTTCCAAGGCCATTTTCCCCGCTACGGAAAAATCCCGAGCGAAGTGGCTATTCAGAGACACGGCCACACTGGGTTTTCCACAAATACAGCCTTCCAATGCGGCGGATACGGTACCGGAATATAAAGTGTCGGTGCCCAAATTTCCTCCGTGGTTGATACCAGAGAATACCATGTCAATCTCCACCCCTCGGGTGTTCAAATACTTCAGCCCTAGCTTCACACAATCAGCCGGCGTGCCGGATATGGAATAGGCCTTCGTGGCATATTGAAATGGAATCTCCGTGATTTCAATTAATTTGGTAATAGAAATACTGTGCCCCGATGCAGACCGTTGGTCCTCTGGCGCACATACATATACATTGGCTTCCTCACTCAAGGCTTTCACCAATGCCATAATCCCCGGTGCATAAATTCCATCATCATTGGATACTAATATATTCATGAAGTCCGTTCCTTTCCCATGGTCTCGCCCAACACCTTACCGATAGAATCATGATACACAAGGGTGGCCTTTTCGTCAAAGGGAGTTTCTGTCTTATTGATTAAAACCAGATGTTCTCCCTGAAAATAATCAATGAGTCCCGCAGCCGGATAAACCATTAAGGAAGTACCACCCACGATGAGAGTGTCACATTGACGTATCCAACCAATGGCTCTCTCTATTTCCTCGTGATTCAGGGGTTCTTCATATAGCACCACATCCGGTTTCACCATGCCTCCACAAATAGTACAGTATGGTATCAGGTTGGGTTCTTCATTATCCTTACGCAACATCTCCTCATGAAAGATTTGATCAACAGTATAGGGAGCCCCGCAATTCATGCAAAAGTTACGATGCACCGACCCATGAAGTTCCACCACTTGTCGGCTACCTGCCTTCTGATGAAGGCCATCGATATTTTGGGTCACCACCCCCAGAAGATTTCCCCTCTCCTCCCAATGAGCCAATGCTTTGTGGGAATCATTGGGCTTGGCATCGCGATGAATCAGGTTCTCCTTGTAGTATCGATAAAATATTTCCGGACTCCGGTCAAAAAAGCTCCTGGACAACATGATTTCCGGAGGAAAACCATACTCCTCTTGGGCTTGATACAGCCCCTTTTCCGATCGGAAATCCGGTATTTGGCTTTCCGTGGATACGCCCGCTCCCCCGAAAAACACCATCCGCTTGCTTTTTTCCATAATCTCTTGAAGGTTTTTGCTCATACCTGCTCTTTGCCCCTTTCTTCCTCTTACTCTATGCGCTCTATGCAGATTTGCTTTCTGCCCGGTTATTGTATTATTTGATGAAGTGCCTACAAAATATGATTCAACAGGTACTTGATGGCTCTTTTCTCTTCCATCAACACAACCCCCTTGTATTCTTTCAGGACATCTCGGCTTTCCTTGGGAAGCTGCATGATTTTTTCTGCCGTGGCCATCACCAGCATTTTCCCACCCACCTCCAGCGACCATTTCTTCTTTTTTAGCGCCTGGAGCTGTTCCTTTATGGACTCTTGCAAGGACTGGCGAGAATATATACGGAGTGGGTCTAATTCAAAAACTTTGGCCGCACTATCTGCCTGTTTGACTTCTTCTTCTAAAAAGGCTTCCTTCTCAAAGGTGTAGTACTCCCCCTGGTTCAATTCAAATGCTTTCCGGGCATCCAAGTACCCCAACTCCATCAGTCTCCTGGTGTTCTTCTTATCAAAAACCAAAATATTTCCCAAATCCCACAAGCTTCTTATCCAAATCAGCTCCTGGGGCTTTTTCGTTTCTTTTTTATGAAAAGGATTCTCCGGATTCAGTTCCACCGCAATCACACGAGTCGCACCTCTCTCTACGGTCATGGAAACCGGGACTTGATCCACATATCCTCCATCGATATACTGGGTGCCGTCAATTTCATATGCCTGCATAGCCGGAAAAAAGGAAGAACTGGCCATGATAAAATCATGCAGCTTTCCTTCCGGAATATCATCGATAAATAGACGAACACCTTCCAACACCTGCTTTTCCTTTAGATTAGGCATTTTCGCCGTGACCAATCCATATAGCACGGGAGAGGAACGTATCTTTTCCTCTTCCACATATTTTCGAAGAAGTTGGTTCAACCCTTGTGTTCCCACACCCTTATGCACAAATATTTCTTTTAGATAGAGAAGTGCGTCCTCTGGCTTCATGGCTCCAGTTTTTCGACTGTCGCTCTCCGGGTCCTGGCTTTTGGCCTGAGGGTGAATATCCAGCACCATCTCCGTGTCAATCTCCTTCCACAGAGATTCTGCCAGCTCATAATCATCCTGGGCTACCATGGCACCGTTGATGGACCCCACAGAAGTTCCCGTCACCATGTGGATTTCCATTTTTTGCTCCCGAAGAGCTCTCCACACACCGATTTCATAAGCGCCGCGAGCGCCACCACCGCCTAACACCAAGGCCGTTTTCTGTTCCATGAATCTTTCCATCCTTTCATCAACAACACCTGTTATTATTATACACCGAAACCGACTTCTTCTCACGATTCTTTCCTTTTCGGCAAAGAGGAACTTTCTCTTTTCCCTATTTCATGTATAATGAAGGTATGAATAACAGACGATTGAGCCGGGAAGAATGTCTTCACATTCTGGCACAGCAGGAAACTCCTGACCATGT
>CALFUG010000372.1 GCA_937928455.1 uncultured Clostridia bacterium | reverse complement strand
TCCACCATGCAATCTCGATCCACCATTCCTACACAGAATCCCGCCAAGTCGTATTCATTCTCCGAATAGAACCCCGGCATTTCTGCCGTTTCTCCCCCAATCAATGCGGCTCCTGCTTGAATACAACCATCCGAAATCCCTTTCACAATATCCCTGATTTTTAATGGCTCCAGCTTTCCACAAGCAATGTAGTCCAGGAAAAACAAAGGTCGAGCTCCCTGACACAAAACATCATTCACACACATGGCCACACAATCCACACCGATGGTGTGATGGCAATCCATTAAGAATGCGATTTTGAGTTTCGTACCTACTCCATCGGTTCCGGAAACCAGCACCGGCTGTCCCATTCCCTCCAATGGTAATTGATACAGACTACCAAACCCCCCAATCTCTCCCAACACATTTTTGTTAAAGGTTTTTGCTGCCAAGCCTTTGATTTCCTGCACCGCTTCTGCTGCTTTTACGGTATCTACTCCGGCCTGCCGATAAGTTACCCCTGGGCTTATTCCCTTTTCCTTGTCCATCTTCTTCATCCTTTTTCTACAATACGTTTCAGTACTTCTTGATACGCTTCCTCTACATTTCCCAAATCCCTTCGGAACCGGTCTTTGTCCATTTTTTCTCCTGTCTTTTTATCCCATAAGCGACAGGTGTCCGGAGATATTTCATCTGCCAAAAGAATTTCTCCTTGAAACCATCCAAACTCCAGTTTGAAGTCAATGAGCGTTAATCCGATTTCATCAAAGAAGGCGGCAAGCAGCTCATTAATACGAAAGGCATATTCTCTCACTTTTTCCAATTGTTCCGGCGTGGCTAATTCTAGGGCGAATATGTGATCTTCATTAATCAGAGGATCTCCCAACTCATCCTTCTTGTATGAAAACTCCAGGGTGGTTTTCGCTAGAGACTGGCCTTCCGGAACCCCATAGCGCTTTGAAAAGGACCCAGCAGCCACATTGCGGATAATCACCTCTAACGGTAAAATTTCCACAGCCTTTACCAGCGTTTCTCTCTGAGACAGCTCTTCTACGAAATGAGTCGCAATTCCATGCTGTTCTAGATAACGGAACAAAAGATTAGCCATATGGTTATTCACCACACCCTTATCTCGAATGCTTCCTTTTTTTTCTCCATTAAAGGCCGTTGCATCATCCTTATATTCCATTACAAAGTATTGGGGATCTTCCGTCCGGTATATTTTTTTCGCTTTCCCCTCATAAATCATCTCCACTTTTTTCATCTTTTACCCCTCCCTGATTTGGCCATCTTTCTCCAAAACGCCTTTTCGCATTTCTTCCCGATAAGATATCATTTTTTCATTTAATTCCCCATATTTGAGGCCTAATATTTGAACCGCTAATAGCGCTCCATTCACCGCCCCATTGACGGCTACAGTAGCCACAGGAATTCCAGGAGGCATTTGTACAGTAGATAATAATGCATCCCATCCCTGCAATGTTTCCGACTTCAGCGGGACACCAATAACGGGTCGTGATGTATTGGCAGCAATAGCCCCCGCCAGATGGGCCGCCATACCCGCCATGGCAATATACACCTCTATACCGGTGGTCTCTCCCCCCTTCACCAAATTTCCCACCTCTGCCGGTGTTCGATGAGCAGACAAAATACGAGTTTCTACAGAAACACCAAAACGCAAAAGTGTCTCCTCCGCTTTTTTCCCGAATTCATAATCCGAATAACTTCCCATAACAATGGCAACCTTCATGTTTTCCTCCTAACGATAATATCGGATTCCCGCATCAAAAATTCGTTGCTGAAAATCTCCTTCCACATTGAGATACACTCCTTGGGACACCCTTTCAGAATGTGCCATTTTTCCAAATACCAGCCCGTCTGGAGAAAAGACCCCTTCAATGCCCCAGTACGAACCATTGGGGTTCCCTTCCACATTCATAGTTGGATTTCCTTCGAAATCCACATATTGTGTGGCAATTTGCCCGTTTTTATCCAAAACCTTCAACTGATCCTCTGATATTACAAATCGGCCTTCTCCGTGAGATACAGGGAGAGTGTGTACATCCCCCAAATTCATGCCATCCATCCATGGTGAGTGCAAAGAAGATATTCTGGTCCTCACCAACCGGGACTGATGACGGCCAATACTGTTCAATCCCAAAATAGGATGTTGGGATTCTCTTTTCTGAAACCTGCCTTCCGGTAAAAGTCCCATTTTTACCAATCCCTGAAAACCATTACAAATCCCAAGAATTAACCCCTTTTTTACCTCTAAAAATTTCCATAGCTCCTCTTGGACACCAGGGTCCTCAAATATAGAAGCAATGAACTTACCTGTACCATCCGGTTCATCACCCCCCGAAAATCCGCCGGGAATCATAATGATATGGGTTTCCGAAATATTCTTTGCCAGCTCCTTTAATGAGCTCTCTACGTCCATGTTTGTCAGGTTCCGAAACACTTGTATTTTCGGAACGCCCCCTGCTTTTTCAAAGGCAGCCATGGAATCCACTTCACAATTCGTTCCCGGGAAAACCGGAATGAGAACAGCTGGTTTTCTTGCCTTTGATATGGGCCTGACTTGGCTCCGCTGGTTATACGCTACAATGGGAGGCTCTTCTTGATCCCTATTTGGCTTCCCTCGGGTAGGAAACACTTCTTCCAAAGGTTGAGTCCATTTTGTCTCTACTTCCGCTAGAGACAATTGCAATGTCTCCTCTCCAATATGTAGCGACAATGCCGGATCCTTACAAGTATTTCCAATCACTTTTGCGGATGGAAATTCAAATCCATCTTTCACCTGCCACTCCGGTTTCATCTCCAGTAAAACACTGCCATACCTGGCTGAAAAAAAGTCTTCCGAAGATGAAAGAAAAACTTCCCCACCGATTCGATTCCCTACGGCCATCTTCACCATGGCCATAAATAGTCCACCCCGCCCGACGGCATAAGCGGAGCGTATCATTCCCTCTTGATTCCATTCTTCTATTTTTTCCATATTCCGCTTATAAGAATCAAAATCCGGAATAAGATCCTTTGACATTTCTGGGCGCAGCCAGACCAAAACATTTTCCGCCTCTTTCCACTCCGGCGTGATGATCCTTGAAAGACTGGAAAGCCCCAAAGCAAAGGAAATCAATGTGGGAGGCACGGAGATTCCCTCATAGGTTCCGGACATACTGTCCTTTCCCCCCACTGCGGCTACTTCCAATTCCTTCTCTGCTTTTAATGCTCCCAACAAGGCACAAAAAGGTTTCGCCCAGCTATCGGCATCCGTAAGTTTTGGAAAATACTCCTGAAAAGACATCCATGCTTGGCGAAGATTCCCCCCCATACATATCAATTTGGTCAATGAATCCAATACCGCAAACAATCCGCCGTGATAGGGGCTTACTTCGGAGATAAAAGGATCGAAACCATGGGTCATCAAAGTCACATCCACTGAGTGCCTGGGAAGAGTTGGTAGCTTCGCCGCCATCCCTTGAGAAGGTGTCATCTGGTGTTTCCCGCCGTAAGGCATCAAAACCGTGCTGGCACCAATGGTGCTATCAAAACGTTCCCCCAGTCCCCGTTGACAACAATGATTGATATCTATCAAATACGTTTCCACTTTTTGGGCAAGTGGCAGCCCCTCCTGATCCCGACTAGCCAGAAGGGACTGCCCGAGGAAACGTGAGTCTGCGCAAGGCTTTACGGTAACTGCCGCTTCTTGTGGCGCTCCGTTGGTTTCCAAAAATGTCCTCTTAATGGAGAGGATGGTTTCTCCCCTCCAACTCATATCAAAAGTCCCCGTGTTGGTCACTTGTCCAATGGCATAGGCTTCTAAATTTTCTTCTTTTGCCAGAGCAATGAATGCTTTCTCATCGCTTTCATCCACCACCACAGCCATTCTTTCTTGAGATTCGGACAAAGCCAACTCCGTACCATTTAAACCATCATACTTCTTCTGAATCAAATCCAAATTAACAAAAATACTATCGGCCAGCTCCCCTACGGCAACGGAAACACCGCCCGCGCCAAAATCATTACATCTTTTGATAAGTGTGGCGGCCTCTTTCCGCCGGAACAATCTTAGTAAATTCCTTTCAACCAAGGGGTTTCCCTTCTGAACCTCAGCTCCGCTCTCTCTCAAAGATTCCATGCTATGCACTTTGGAAGAACCGGTGGCACCGCCAATCCCATCTCGACCTGTTCTGCCACCCACCAGAATAATTCGATCTCCTTCCTGCGGCGTCTCCCTTTTCACATGGGATACCGGGCAGGCACCCACCACAGCACCTACTTCCAACCGTTTTGCTATATACCCTTCGTGATAAATCTCCGTAACATGCCCCGTAGCTAATCCAATCTGATTTCCATAGGAACTATACCCTCTGGCGGCCTCTTGGGTAATCACCCGTTGGGGCAGTTTGCCGGGTAAGGTTTGATGAAATGGAACTCTTGGATCCCCACTTCCCGTTACTCGCATGGCTTGATATACGTAAGCTCGCCCCGAAAGAGGATCTCGAATGGCGCCGCCCAAACAGGTGGCCGCTCCTCCAAAGGGTTCTATTTCCGTGGGGTGGTTATGAGTTTCATTCTTGAACAAGATGAACCATTCTTCTCTTTGTCCATCTACGGTTACCGGCACCCGCAAAGTACAGGCATTGATTTCATCTGACAGATCCAAACTCTCCAGCTTTCCCTCTGCTCGAAAATATAAAGAACCGATGGTGGCTAAATCCATCAAAGAAATGTCTTTGGCTAAATCCCCATGAACCCTTCTTCGCATCGCCAGGTATTCCTCAAACGTCTCTTTAATCATCTGGCTGTACGGATCTTCATTAAATCGGATATAGTTTAATTTTGTTTGAAAGGTGGTGTGACGACAATGGTCAGACCAGTAGGTATCTAATACCCTGATTTCTGTTTCTGTGGGGTCACGGTCCTCTTCCCTAAAATAGCCTTGGACCATCCCCAAGTCTTCCAACGTCATGGCTAACGACATTTGCTCCTTCATGCGAAGCAAATCTCCCTGAAAAAATTCAAGAAAACCGCGTATCCTTTGGATTGGACCAGGTTGTGGAATGGTGTTATGCAGAGAAGTTGGCTTTTCAACCGTACCTTCCCAAGAGTCTACCGGATTAATAAAGTGGCCATGAATTCGTTCCAGTTGTTCCCGGGAAAAATCACCATTCCAAAGCAGTACTCGGGCAAATCTAACCCGAGGCTCTGATTCCGGAAAAAGGATGCGAATTAAGTGCTCAGCCGAGTCCGCTCTCTGATCAAACTGACCCGGTACATACTCTACTACCAAGGAATGCTTTCGGGAAGTCCAAGGATGTTGTTCCCACCAGACCAGATCTGTCACCGGATCCGATAAAATTTTCCCCACCACGGTACTTGCTTGGGTATGGTCCACACCCTCGAAGTCATACCGATACAGTAACGCAAAATCCTGAAGTTGAGAGTACCCCAACAACTCCCGAATATCTTTGTCACATTTTTGTTGCTCTCCATCAAACCCGGTTCTTTTCCCGATGTACGTTCGAAATACCATGACCGCTCCTTTGCGAACATTATGCTTTAATATTAATTATATTATTCGTATTTATAAATTTTATAATTCACTCTACCACTAGGAAATTATCATTACAATAAAAAAGACGAACTTTTTCATAGGTAATGGAAAAAGTTCGTCAAAAAAACGCGGGAATGCAAGGATTGCCGAACTAGGTCCTAATAAACCTAGTACAACATTCGGAATTTACGCCAAAACCCCTTGAATGAATCCGTCAAAGTCCGCCAATATTTTGTCCATGTCAACGGACTCATCATCCAGCGCCAATCCATAAAAGGGCGGCATTTTCACACCTCGAGCTTCTATTTCCTTTTTCAGTTCCTCGATATATACCCCGGAGCCTTGAATAATGGCCTCATTATAATCCAATTCAACCGGACTTCCACCCCATCGATCATCCCAGCTAGTAACGTCCGCACCGCAAGTGGGAGAACCATCACAGCAGAGAACCGCCACGGTTTCATATCCTTCTCTTTCATATTCCACCATATAAGTCACTACTTGCTCTGCCAATTCTCGACAGAATTTTCGAAAGCCGCTACTATCGTAAAGATTTTTCGTCTGCCACCATCGCTGAATTCCCAAATACAGCGTCTCAGGACACTGCATCTGATTAATCCCCAATCCATAATGATGCAATGTATCAAAAACCTCTTTGCACATTCCGGGATATCGGGCCAATCCTTTTACTTTATTGTTGGTGTTCAGCAAGCAACTGGCCACAAAAACAATCTTTTTTCCCCGCTTGTCCTCTCTACGGTCCATGGTTCACTCCTTTCTCATCCAAATGATGATATCAACATATTCTCCAAACTATTGTATATTGCGTTTGTTCCGAATCCATCTCACTAAGACCAAAATTTCATGTGCCCATAGAGGTCCGGTGGACAAAGCCACTAATTTCATCCATTCTCCGAAGGAGAGATGTATGGTTTCGAATAACTGATTCAGCATATCCACTTCGGTAACGGCTACTTGCAATAAAATGCCCACCCAAAATGCTACAATCATCATTCGATTGTTCCAATGATTCATTCGGAACACGGATTTGTTCAAATCCCTCATCCCGATGGCATTGAATAGCTGAGATACCGCAAGCACGGTAAACGCATAGGTTTGTGCCGTGGCCAAATCATGGCCCGGGGCCATGATAAATGCCGTCAAAGTTATAGCAGCGATGACGGTACCAAAAAGGAAAGTAATAAAGTATCCTCCATTGGCAAACATACTTTCTTTGGGATCTCTGGGCACATCCTTCATAATCTCTTTATTTCCGGGATCTACTCCCAAAGCCAAACCCGGTAGAGAATCCGTAATAAGGTTGACCCATAGAATATGAATGGCTTTCAGCGGAGAAGCCAGCCCCACCAAAATGGCGACAAACATGGTAATGATTTCCCCAAAATTGGAGGAGAGAAGGAACAACACAGACTTTCGGATATTGCCATAAATATTTCGGCCTTCTTCAATGGCTTTCTCTATCGTGGCAAAATTGTCGTCGGTGAGAACCATGTCAGATGCACCCTTCGCCACATCCGTTCCGGTGATGCCCATGGCCACCCCAATATCAGCGGCCTGCAATGAGGGCGCATCGTTGACACCATCTCCCGTCATAGAAACAATATGTCCATGGGATTTAAAAGCATTCACTATCATCACCTTGTGCTCCGGAGACACACGGGCGAAGAGCCTCAAATCCATGACTTTTTCATTCAACTCTTCTTGAGTTAGTTGGCTTAGTTCGTCCCCTGTAATACACTCTTCTTCCTGATGTGCGATGCCCAGTTCACGGGCAATGGCCAATGCGGTATCCTTATGATCTCCTGTAATCATAATCGTGGTAACGCTAGCATCCTTAAATACTTGAACCGCCGCCTTCGCTTCAGGGCGTGGCGGGTCAATCATACCCACCAACCCTACAAAGATTAGATCCTCTTCCAACCCTCGTTCATCCCCTGATTTCATAGCCAATGCCAGGACTCTTAACGCATTTTTCGCCATATCACGGGCGATACTCACAATTTTTTCTTTTTCCTCCTCCGTCATGGCAATGATTTCTCCATCCCTTAATAGATGGGGGCTTCTTTCCAGAATCTGATCCATGGCCCCCTTGGTATAAGCTACCACATCACCTTCCGGGCTACGATGAACGGTGGTCATCATTTTTCGAGTGGAGTCAAAAGCCTGCTCGTTAATTCGAGGGTATTCTTTCTCTAAATCATCCTTATTCCATCCTCGCGTCAAAGCCAAATCTACTAAGGCTAGTTCCGTAGGGTCTCCCAAGCGTTGTTCTCCTTCAATTCTGGCATCGGTACAAAGGGCCATCCCCTTTATCAGCAGTTCTTCTTCTCCAAAGAGATTGGTTACCGTCATCTTATTTTGCGTTAAGGTTCCTGTCTTGTCGGAACAGACAATAGATACGGAACCCAACGTTTCTACGGCAGGGAGCTTTCGGACGATGGTATTCACTTTTACCATTCGTTGCACTCCCAGTGCCA
>CALFUG010000371.1 GCA_937928455.1 uncultured Clostridia bacterium | reverse complement strand
ACCGGTGTTTTCTATATAAAAGGTCTGGACCAGCCCCTGGATTCCAATAATAAGGAATATTTTTCCATATCCATACCCATGGGGACGGCAACACAGTCCATTGGTTCCATTCTGGAAGAGGAAGGAATTATTAAAACTGCGGAACGCTTTAAATGGTATTCCAAAATACATGGCTTTGATGGGAAATTGGAAGCTGGGGATTATTTGCTGTCGCCTTCCATGACTCTTGGAGAAATCATGAACCTTATGACCGAGGGGCGGGCCAATTCTGTTCGGTTTACGGTACAAGAGGGTCTGACGGTGAAGCAGGTAGCAGAAAAATTGGAAAATGAAGGTCTTATAAATGCGGAAGATTTTCTGTATGAAATGGAGCATGGAGTCTTTGACTACAAGTACATTCCTTTCTTGCCAGAGGGGCCCGATCGTTTAGAGGGTTTCTTAATGCCCAACACGTATGATGTGGCCCAAGGAAGTTCGGCTCACCAGATTATTGATGTGATGTTGGCTCAATTCGATAAGATTTATAAAGACGAATATTATGCCCGTGCTACAGAACTGGGCTACGACCTGAACCAAATCGTAACCATTGCCTCGATGATTGAGAAGGAAACAAGAGTGGAGACGGAAAGGGAAATCGTGGCCAGCGTTATTTACAATCGATTACGCCAGGGCATGCCTTTGCAAATTGATGCCACGGTACAGTATGCCTTGGGGGAATGGAAAGACCGACTTACATTTAAAGATTTAGAAGTAGAGTCTCCATATAATACATACAAGGTATCAGGACTACCGATAGGACCCATATGTTCCCCCGGAGAGAATTCCATCATTGCAGCCCTATATCCCAAAGAGACGGATTATTATTACTATGTATTAGATGCTTCCATGAATGGCTCTCATCGCTTTAGTAATGACTATAATACTTTCTTAAAGAATCGTGAAGACTATTTGCGCGCATTGGAATAAGAGGTGGATTCCATGATTAATATCACCAATCCTTTGATAACAGAATATGTTCAATCTCATTACAGGGCCTTAAATCCCATGTTGCATCAGATTCGAAACTATGCAGAAGAGAAGCATATCCCTGTGATATTACCGGAGACGGAGATGCTTTTGCTACAGCTGTTGCGATGGCGCATGCCAAAAAGAATTTTAGAAATTGGCACGTCTATTGGTTATTCATCTGCTTGTTTTGCCACAGTATGTGAAGGCAGTCGCGTATTAACCATAGAAAATGACCCCCATATGTTTGAAAAAGCAGTGGAAACTTTAGAAGACCTGGGTTTAACAGAAAGAGTTCATGTTTTCTTGGGAGATGGGGAAGAGGTGATGGAACGTCTACTATACAAAACCAACATTGAAGGATTGGATCATTTTGATTTTATATTTATTGATGCGGCAAAGAGTCATTATCGACGGTTTTGGGATGTAGCGGAGAAATTGGTGAAAAATGGTGGGCTTATTGTTTGCGATAACACTTTGATGAATGGAAGAACCGTGTCGGACAAATATGATCGATTGAGAAAGCATCGTACGAATATTGCACAAATGAGGGATTTCCTGGAGTACATAAATGGGTTGCCACATGTGGATACTGCCATATTGCCCGTGGGAGATGGAATATCTATTAGCATCGTAAATAAACCTTAGGAGTTGGACATTGTGGGTAAAATAGAACTATTAGCACCTGCCGGAGATTTGGAAAAACTAAAGATTGCCATACTTTATGGGGCTTCCGCGGTGTATTTTGGTGGAGAATCTTTTAGTCTTCGGGCCGGTGCCGGCAACTTTACACTGGAGCAAATGGAGGAAGGTGTAGATTTTGCCCACGAGAATGATGCCAAAGCCTATTTGGCCCTGAATATATTCCCCCATGAAGAAGACTTGCCGAACTTAAAAGAAACTCTTCGGAAACTCCGCAAAATAGATATTGATGCATATATCATATCGGACCCGGGGGTATTATCACTTGTGAAAGAAGTGAATCCGGATAAAGAAATTCATCTCTCGACACAAGCCAATGTTACCAACCATCAATCTGCCGCATTTTGGCATCAACAAGGTGTGAACCGAGTGGTTTTGGCAAGGGAACTCACTTTAGAAGAAATCACTTCCATACGAAAAAATGTCCCCCATGACCTTCAATTGGAAGGATTTGTACATGGTGCTATGTGTATTTCCTATTCCGGACGGTGCTTGTTGTCGAATTTCATGATACAAAGAGATGCGAATAGAGGGGCATGTGCCCATCCTTGTCGATGGAAATATGCACTGGTAGAGGAAAAAAGACCGGGAGAATATTATCCCGTGGAGGAAGATTCCAGGGGGACATATATTCTGAACAGTCGAGATTTAAATATGATTTCTCATATCCCCGAATTGGTAGATGCAGGGATTTCCTCTTTTAAAATTGAAGGAAGGATGAAAAGCATATTTTATGTGGCTACGGTTGTAGGTGCCTACCGGAGAGCATTAGATGCTTATGAACGAGATCCGGCACATTATGAATTTGATTCCCGATGGTTGACGGAGGTGTCCAAGGCCAGTCACAGAGAATTTACCACCGGGTTTTACTTCAATCAGCCAACTCATTTGGACCAAAACTATCAAACTAGTGCGTATACACGAAATTACACTTTTGTAGGGTTGGTTCAAGAGTGCGCCCCCGGTGGTTTGGCTTGGGTGGAACAACGAAATAAAATGAAAGTGGGGGACATGGTGGAGATTATGAGCCCACATCGGGAACCTTTTTCCCAGGAAATTCAGCAGATGTGGAATGAAGAAGGTGATTTGATCGAGGAGGCGCCTCACCCTCAGCAACGAGTTCAAATTAAATTTAATCAACCAGTTTTTCCTTATGATATGTTGCGCAGGCAAGATTCCAATCATGTAGGAGAAGAGGTAATTAATATTTAATGTTTCGTGATAAATATAAGTTGAATGATAGGTATGAAAGGAGCATTATATGGACCCCGGCCCTGACCCCGGAACGACGTTGGCTTCGGCCCTCGTATTATTAGTCGCTTTAATTATAATTAACGGTTTTTTCGCAGCAGCTGAAATGGCTTTGGTTTCTGCCAATCGAACCAAGATTCAAGTGTTGGAAGCAAGTGGGAATAAGAAAGCCACTCGATTGTTGGCCCTGCTGGAAGAACCAACCAAGTTTTTGTCGGTAATTCAAGTGGCCATTACTTTGGCTGGATTTTTAGCCTCGGCCTCGGCTGCCTTGGTAATGGCAGAGGATGTTGGCCAATGGTTGAGTGCTTGGGGCATTCCTTATGCCACGCAGGTGGCCGTAGTGATTGTTACACTGATTCTGTCTTATGTGATGCTGGTTTTGGGGGAATTATATCCGAAGCGAGTGGCCTTAAATCACCCGGAAAAGATTGCACTATGGTGTTTGCATCCAATATTGGGGATTGCCATATTAGGGAAACCTTTTGTTTGGTTCATTTCAAAATCGGTGGATTTTATGCTGTTCATTACCGGGCAACGTAGAGGTGCAAATCCGGAAGAATTCAGTGAAGATGAGGTCATGAGCATGCTGGAGGTGGGCCAAAGCTCTGGTGAGTTAAAAGAAGAAGGCAAGAGAATGATTAATGCTATTTTTGCATTTGATGATAAATTGGCCTACGAAATTATGACACCAAGAACCGATGTGTTCTCCATCGATATTGATGAAGATTTAAACAATTATTTGGATGAGCTGGTAGAAATGAGATACAGTCGTATTCCCGTTTATCAAGAGGATACGGATAATATAATTGGCATTTTATATATCAAAGACTTGATGCAACAGGCCTTGTTCTGCGATTTGGAAAGTGTGGATGTTAAGGCCTTGTTGAGAGACCCATTCTTTGTCCCCGAAACAAAGAATATCGACTCCTTGTTGGTGGATTTGAAAAGTTCAAAAAATCATATGGCCATATTAATTGACGAGTATGGCGGATTTTCCGGAATTGTTACTATGGAGGATATTATTGAAGAAATCGTAGGAGAGATAGAAGATGAGTATGATCTTCCAGGCAAGGGAGTTGAAGTTCTGGGAGACGGGATATTCTTGGTGGATGGCAGTGTGGACTTGGATGATTTAAACGAGCAGATCGGGACGCAACTATATTCCGAAGACTGTGAGACATTAGGTGGTTATTTATTGACACAGCTAGGAGAAATTCCGGAAGATGATACACGTGGAATCGAGGTTGAATCGGAGGACCTTCGAATGACCATAGTAGCCATTAAGGATCGAAGAATAGAAAAGGTGAGATTGGAATTGAAGACTTCGGAAAGTGGACTTGATGTTTGATTTATGAGATAATAAAAGTGTGGTTAATATTGTATAAAGATAATTAGGAGGATTGCTATGGACAAGAAGTATACGTCAACGATTCGAATGAGGATGTCATCGCATGATGCTCACTATGGTGGGAATTTAGTGGATGGAGCTCGTATTCTTCAAATTTTCGGAGATGTTGCCACAGAGTTGCTGATTCAATTGGATGGAGATGAAGGCTTGTTCTGTGCTTACAACATGGTAGAGTTTAAAGAACCCGTCTTTGCAGGAGATTATATTGAAGCTTACGGGGAGATTACGCATGTTGGAAATACCTCGCGAAAAATGAAGTTTGAGGCGCGAAAAGTGATTGCCCCCAGACCGGACATCAGCGATTCGGCTTGTGATGTATTAGATCCTCCGGTAGTAACCTGTATTGCAGAGGGTACTTGCGTAACACCAAAAGAGTCTCAAAGAAACAAATAATAAAGGGGTGAAAACCATGGAAAAACTCGTTATAGCAGCGGCTATTTGCGGCGCAGAAGTGACCAAAGAACAGAACCCGGCCGTTCCGTACACCATTGAGGAAATTGTAAGAGAAGCGACCTCTGCATATCAAGCAGGAGCTTCTGTCATTCATTTGCATGTGAGAGAGGATGATGGAACTCCCACACAGCGCAAGGAGCGATTTCAGGAAGCAGTGGATGCGATATATAAAGAATGCCCCGACGTTATTATTCAGCCTAGTACTGGTGGAGCGGTTGGGATGACGGATTTAGAGAGATTGGACTCTACTAATATTGAACCCACACCGGAATTTGTAACGCTTGACTGCGGAACCGTCAATTTCGGGGGAGATGAAATATTTGTCAACACTGATAACACCATCATGAATTTTGCCCGAATCATGCAAGAGAAGGGTATGAAGCCGGAGTTAGAATGTTTCGACAAAGGAATGATTGATATTGCCTTGCGTGTGGATAAAAAGGGGTTGCTAGAACATCCACTTCATTTTGATTTTGTGTTGGGGGTTCAAATGGCGGCTACCGTGCGGGATTTAAGTTTCTGTGTTGATTCCATTCCACCGGGTAGCACCTGGACCGGATGTGGAATCGGGAGACATGAATTCGATATGGCGACTGCCTCTATCATCATGGGAGGTCACGTTCGAGTCGGTTTTGAAGACAACCTTTTTGTCGAAAAAGGTGTGTTGGCCAAAAGCAATGGAGAACTGGTAGAAAAAGTGGTGAAAATTGCCAATATATTGGGAAGACCCATTGCCTCTCCAGCTGAAGCAAGAGAAATACTACATCTGAAAAAGAGGTAAGACTATATGTCTACAGAAAGAGAGGATAAACCTGGAACTAACAAGATACCGGATGATGTAATAGCCATTTGTGCAGCCAATGCGACATTAAAGACTTCGGGCGTAGCGGATTTGTCAAGTGGCTTTTCTGATACCATATCCAAGA
>CALFUG010000370.1 GCA_937928455.1 uncultured Clostridia bacterium | reverse complement strand
AATACATCAAGGCCAGAGATGCTCTGATTGAAATGAATAATGCAGTGGATGTGGCAGAAGCTTTGGAAGAGGTGATGGAGCACGTGGGATTGGAGCGAGCGGTGATTTTGTTCCGCAGCCTTCCCAAGGAATTGTCGGTGGATGTGTTTTCTTATATGCCCATTGAGGACCAAATCAGCATTATTAATACCATTACAGACAAAGAAATCAGCTTCATTTTAGAAGAACTGGATTTTGACGACATGATTGATGTGTTGGAAGAACTCCCGGCCAATGTAGTGGACAAAATTTTGGAGAAAACTCCAAAGGAAGAACGGAAACGAATTAATACGTTTTTAAACTATCCTGAAGGTTCGGCGGGAACACTGATGACACCGGAATACATCAGTTTACGTCAAACCATGACAGTGGAGGAAGCGTTAGCTTATATTAAAAAAGAGTCGTTTGATTCCGAGACCATTTATACATGTTATGTGAAAGATAACGGTCGGAAATTAGTGGGAATCATCTCATTGCGATCCTTGGTGATTTCCGAGGGAGACACCATCATTGAAGACATCATGCAGCAAGACTTTGTTTCCGTCAATGTGCACGATGACCAGGAAGTGGTTTCGGAAGTCTTTAAGCGATATGGATTTTTGGCCATACCCGTGGTGGATAATGAAAGCCGGTTGGTAGGGATTGTTACCGTAGACGACATTTTCGAAGTCATTGAAGAAGAGGCTACCGAAGACTTTGAACGTATGGCGGGGGTTTTTGGTAGTTTCCATTTGGAATATTTAGACGCCAGTGTGTTTTCGCATGTAAAGAGCCGATTCCCCTGGCTGTTATTCCTGATGATTTCTTTGATGGTGACAGGGCTCATTATTAGCAGGTTTGAAGGAATGTTATCCCAGGTCATTATTCTTGTGGCATATTTACCTCTGTTGATGGGTACTGGAGGAAACAGTGGGTCTCAAGCAGCGACGGTCATTATTCGAGGACTTGCTACTGGAGAAATCGAACTAAAGGACGGAATGAAGGTACTGTGGAAAGAGTTGAGGATTAGCTTGGCAGTGGGAGTTTTGCTCAGTGCCATGAATTTTGTGAAAGTAATCTTCCTGGACGGTGAAAGTGTTTTAATTGCTCTCACCATCTCATTGTCCTTGCTATTGATTATATTCTTTGCCAAGCTAATTGGAGGAATGTTGCCACTCTTGGCGAAGAAGTGTAAGATTGACCCTGCGCTAATGGCCACCCCCATGATTGCATCCATGACGGATATGGTGTCCGTAGTAACATATTTCTTGCTGGCTACACTGATTTTAGGTCTGTAGACGGAACGAAGTATTCTCGATAGGAGAATCGAATCATGATTACGGTAGATGGAAAAGTGGTTTCCGGATGGTTTTCGCCGAGAAAACAAGAAACCCATAAAGGAAGTTATGGAAGAGTTCTTCTCATTGCCGGGAGTAAGGGGATGGGAGGCGCTGCATTACTTTCTGCCAAGGCCACATTGAAGTCGGGTGTGGGCCTGGTGTATGTAAATATTCCGGAAGAAATGTTCCCTATCGTACAAAATGGTGTTTGGGAAGCGGTTTTAATGGACCGAGGTCAGCCCCTGACAGGCCTGGATTCGTACCAAGCCATTGCCATAGGCCCGGGATTGGGAATGGGTACTCTGGAGGGAGAGATTATAGAACATATTTTTTCTGGCTATACCGGACCGTTGGTGTTGGATGCTGATGGATTAAATCAAATCGCGCTAAAGGGAAAAAACTCGTGGATTCGGAATTATCCGGGACCGGTAATCATAACGCCTCACATAAAGGAAGCACAGCGGCTTTTGGCCGTGGAAAAAGAAGATATGGGCCGATGGAGCCGGGAAGAAATTGCGGCTAAATTGGTGGAGGCCACTTCCGCTTGGGTGGTATTGAAAGGACATGGAACATTAATCATGTCGCCCGATGGGAAAGTGGCCATCAACACCACCGGAAATCCAGGTATGGCCACAGGCGGCACCGGGGATGTGCTTACGGGCATCATTGCAGGACTACTGGGGACGGGCCTGCCACCTTGGCAGGCATCGGTAGCTGGTGTATATATTCACGGAATGGCAGGAGACTTGGCGGCAGCACGTCATGGAATGATTTCCATGACCGCAACCGATCTTCTGGATAATTTGTCGGCGGCTTTTATTCAAATGGAACAGGAGTAAAGAATATGAAGAGAGTAGGATTTGGCGTATTGGTGCTTTTGCTGATTCTGTCTATCGGATGGATGACGGCTTTCGGAGATACTTCCATACCAGGATCCACAGATGATCCCGTGGTAACGAAATCCTATGTGGATAGCAGACTATCTTATAAAGTTCTGCAATTGCAACCAGGACAAACCGTGATTGGCGGAGAAGGAACGGAAATTATTGTACGAAGTGGTGAGGTGACAGCCATTGACAATGGAGCCAATGGGATTTCGGATATCACGGGAGGACAGGACCTGAGAACCGGACAACCTTGCAAGACCAACCATTTGTTGTTGGTACCCCGAAGTGACGGAAGAGGGGTTAAAGCCTCGACGGAGGCCTATATCATGATTCGAGGAAGCTATACCCTGAATTAAGGAGTGATTGGGATGAAGGAATACATCAGACATAACAGGGTTTTATTAATATTATTGGCTTTAGTGATGGTGGTCAGCCTGTTTGTGATGGCAGGTCGTTTTGGGGTAGAAAAGAATAACAAAACATATGATATCGTGCTGGACTATAATGAAATTCTGGCTATGGCCCAACAATCCACTCACTCAGTGGACTGGTGGTTGGCAGAATTTAAAGAGATGGGAATTCGGCAAGTAGGCTTAACAGAAGAAAGCATCGTAACGTTAATGGAGGAAACGGAATATCCGGTGACTGGGGTCATGATGAATCAGCTGCTGAAAGAATCCCATTGGAGTGAAAAATATCCCCAAGGATTTGTGGATTCTATGGAACTTCGCGGGTATGACGTTTTTGATGTGGTGGTTTCTTGCCAAGGACCGATTCGAGAGTTTGTGAAACAAGGCATTACGGAACGAATTCAACCAGATCGATACATTTTGTGGGAAGAAGATGACGCACTCTTTGTGTTCCTGGACGGAACGGCAGATGTCACATTATATTCTGAAAAATACAAATATCAAAACTCGGATAATACCGGCTACCAGGAGCGAATTGATATTGTAAGTTCAAAGATTATGTTTATCAGCTTGGGGTTCTTACCGGAAAAGGTAGAAGAAATTCAGAAAGCAGAGATGAATATTGTTCCCAGAACTATGAGTTATAATGGTTGGAATGACACAAAATTTGCCCAAGCCGTGCTGGAGGGATACCAAGAGTACGGTATTCAGCCAGACTACATCATTGTGGGAGGGCAGGCGGTTTTCGGGTACGATGAGGGCCTGGATTTTGCACGGGACTATATCTTGAACAACAACGGGACCATTGGTTTGATTGAAAACACCACCCAGAGACAGAATATCATGCAATTCGGGGTAGAAGAGGTGGCGCAAAGCTCTCAATACGATGCAGTTCGCGTATTTACCGTGTGGCCTTACATTCAGAATCGGTATCAGTATTATGGATATGAAGGCGCCAAAGAAATTGAAAACACACTATTTCGAGCGGTGGTAGAACGAAATATACGAGTGATTTACTATAAGCCTATATTCGAGATGGAGGATTTGCACACCTATGTAACCGATGTGGAGGAATATCAGCAACTATTTTATAATCTGGAAGAGCGATTGGCAGAACGTGGTTTTACTCCCGGAAAAGCGGTGCAGATGGCACCGTATCAGGTGGGAGCTATCCAGAAAATTATGATGGGTTTGGGAAGCGTATTGGGTGTGTTGCTGCTGCTGGGAATCCTGTTTCCTATCCCAAAAAAAGTGCAGCTTGCCCTGGGCATCGTAGGAGGTATTGGTGTGGCAGGTATGGCGTTGGCCATGCCGGAGTGGTTTGAATTAACCGCATCTTTCTTCGGCGCCGTGGTGATATCCAGTATTGCCATCAGCTTCTTTACCTACCAAGCCAGGCTGGCTCAGGATCATTTGTCGGAGCAAGAACCATTGGGGAAGATTATCGCATTTGGAGTGGGGACTCTGGTGGTGTCGGTGGCTATTGCACTGCTGGGGGGGTTGTTTAGCGCGGCACCCATTTCTTCGATTCCATACATGTTGGAAATCGATATTTTTAGAGGAGTGAAAGTAGCACAACTATTGCCCATGGCCTTTTATGTGTTGGCATTTCTCGCATTTTTCGGATATGGAGAAAGCAAGAAAAAGGTGGGGCGTCTGGAGTTCCATGATATTAAGGAATTATTGAACTTAAGTGTTAAGATTTGGATGATAGTCTTGGGCATACTTGTTCTGGGAATGGGCGCCTACTACATTATCCGAACAGGACATTCTTCTAATATTGAAGTAAGCAGTTTGGAGATGGTGGTGCGAAATAAAATGGAAGATCTTCTGATTGCCAGGCCGAGAACCAAGGAGTTTCTCATTGCATTTCCCGCCATCATTATGATGATTTATGCTTCCGTTCGTCGATTTAAGCTATGGACTATTCTTTTTGGATTGGCCGGTGTTATTGGTATGACTTCTGTAGCAAACACTTTCCAACATATTCGAACCCCCTTGTATTTGGGTGTGTATCGTACGGGATACGGACTGTTATTTGGCATAATTCTTGGGGTTCTGGGTGTGTTGCTATGGGAAGGTTGTTATCGCGGCTACCATAAGCTATATAGAAAATATATGGAGAATCATGACTAAAATTCTAATTTCGGGGTACTATGGATTCAATAATATCGGGGATGAATCAATTCTGCAAGCCGTGGTTCATAGTTTGCGAGAGCAGCTTTCAGATATAGAAATTACTGTGTTGTCCCAATCTCCGGCTTCCACCCGTGAGAAATATGGGGTGGCTTCCGTAGATCGAAAATCTCTTTGGCAAGTATTGAAGGCCGTGAAAACACATGACTTGCTGATTTCTGGTGGGGGAAGCTTACTGCAAGATGTTACCAGTAAAAGAAGTATCCTCTATTACCTGGCCATTATGTGGATGGCCAAGATTTTTCGAAAGGACTTTTTTATATATAGCCAGGGTATTGGCCCAATTCATTCCAAATGGAATCGGCTTCTTACGAAAAACACCCTGGCCAAAGCCAGTGGCATTGTGGTGAGGGATCAAGCCTCCAAAGAGCTGTTAACGGAGATTGGAATAGAAGAAGAGCAAATTTTCATCACGGCGGATCCCGTACTGCGAATCGATCCTGTGCCCCTTGAGTTGGGGAAAGAAATATTGGAGTCGGAAGGATTCCAACGCAAGGAAGAATGCAAGGTGGTGGGATTCGCAATCAAGGAAAAACAATTGAATTCACCCTTTGTGAAGGAATTGGAAGATAGTATCCGAGCTTTAGTGGATGAAAAAAAATGTCAAGTAGTTCTGATTCCATTTCATTATCAAGAGGATTTGAAGGTGATCGAGGAATTGGAGCGACGGCTTTCCAATAAGGTCTTTGTGGTAAAGCACAAATACTTAACCAATGAGATGCTCTCACTCATCGGCAATATGGATGTTTTGGTGGGAGTTCGACTTCACTCCCTCATACACGGAGCGATTATGGGAGTCAAACTCATAGGTATCAGCTATGACCCGAAGATCAATGCGTTCATGGGATCCATCGGGCTTAAGGCTCTATCCACCACTTTGGACTTTCAAGCTCGGTTTTTCCTGGAAGAATATGATCGGCTATGGGAACCGGGGTATGGCGAAACCGATAGAATTGTGAAAAACCGGGTGAAAGAGTTGGTAGATCGTCTTGTTACCAATGAAGCCATGATACAAGATATCATCAATCAAAGAAGGGCATAATAGGTATGAATCAACGATTTATCTTATGGGATATTCCCATCCATCGCGTCAATCAGGAAGAAGCCTTGCGAAGAATGCGGGGATTTTTCAAAGAAGAAGGGGTGGATTTGATTGTGACGCCCAACTCCGAAATCATAGTAAATGCATTACAAGATCCCGAACTGAAAGCGATTCTTCAAAGTGCCTCTCTCGTCATTCCGGATGGTATCGGTTTGGTATATGCTTCCCAGTTAATGGGGGAGCCCCTAACCCAACGTGTGACGGGAATTGATTTTTTGGAAAAGGCCTTGGAGTGGCTGGAAGAGCAGAAAAAAGGCATTTTTCTTTTGGGAGGAAAGCCGGGTGAAAACAGAGAGAAAGATGTGGTGAACATGGCGGCGCTGGAAATGAAAGCCCGCTTTCCCAACCTTCTAATCAAAGGGACCCATCATGGATATTTTCGACCTGAGGATGAAGAGGATGTAGTCGATAAAATCCGACAATCTCAAGCGGAATTCCTTTGTGTGGCCATGGGCTCTCCAAAGCAGGAAAAATTTGTACATCGAAATCGGTACCGATTGGGGAACGTTGTTTGTGCCATTGGGGTAGGAGGCAGCTTGGACGTTTGGGCAGGGATTTCAAAAAGAGCACCGGAGTTTTATCAACGCCATGGAATGGAATGGCTTTACCGATTGGTAAAAGAGCCGGCTCGACTTAAAAGAGTATGGAAGTTGCCTGTTTTTATGGCAAGGGTTTTCATAACGAAAGGCAAATAGAAAAAGGAGATAAAATGGATAAGATTCAATTAGAAAAAAAAGCGGCAAATATACGTGCGGGAATTATTCTTGCCACTGGCGCGGCAGGATCGGGGCACCCAGGGGGTTCTTTGTCGTGCGCCGATATTTTGACAGTACTTTATTTTCATGAAATGAATGTAAGCCCGGAAAATCCCACCATGAAGGATCGGGATCGTTTTGTATTGTCCAAAGGACACGGTGCCCCGGCTCTGTATGCAGTGTTAGCAGAAAAAGGATACTACCCTAAAGAAGATATCCTGACACTTCGAAAAATAAATAGCAAATTTCAGGGACACCCAGACACCAAGAAATTACCGGGCGTAGAAACTTCTACCGGCTCGTTGGGACAAGGGTTTTCCATGTCTATTGGAATGGCCTTGGCCAATCGGTTGGATAAAAGTCCGGGTCGAGTATATGTTCTATTGGGAGATGGGGAACTGCAAGAAGGACTGGTTTGGGAAGCGGCTATGGCAGCGGGTCACTATGGATTAGATAATCTGGTGGCTTTTGTGGATTGGAACGGACTTCAAATAGATGGAAAGAACGACGATGTGATGACAGTCACCCCCATTGAAGAGAAGTTTCAAGCTTTTGGTTGGAACGTATTATCTATTGATGGCCATGACTTGGACCAGATTATGGATGGATTAAATACGGCACGCAACACCAAAGGAAAACCGACGGCAATCATTGCAAAAACCCATAAAGGGAAAGGGGTATCCTTTATGGAAGATGAAGCGGGGTGGCACGGAAAGGCGCCCAACACAGAGGAAGTGGAAAAAGCGCTTGCGGAAATTGGAGGGGAATGGTAATGACTGAAAAAATGGCGACACGACAAGCCTATGGCCAAGTTCTATTGGAGTTAGGCGATACCTATGATAATTTGGTGGTGCTGGATGCGGATTTATCAAAGTCCACTATGACCTATGAATTTGGAAAACAAAATCCAAAGAGATTTTTTAATATGGGAATTTCTGAACAGAATTTGTATGGAACAGCGGCAGGCATGGCGTTATCCGGAAAGATTGTTTGTGCTTCTACTTTCGCCATTTTTGCCACGGGTCGGGCCTTTGAAATCATTCGAAATTCTATTGGATATACCAATGCAAACGTGAAAGTTTGTGCCAGCCATGCCGGAATTACCGTGGGGGAGGATGGTGGATCCCATCAAACCTTTGAAGACATGGCCTTAATGAGAACCATACCCGGTATGCGAGTTATCAACCCATGTGACGGGAATTCCACCAAAGAATTAATGCGTCAGGTGTGCGCGTTGCATGGGCCCTGTTATGTTCGACTGGGCAGGTATGCGGTGCCTATGGTATATGGTGAAAAAGCGGAGGTTAAGATTGGAAAAGGGAATTTACTGCAGGATGGAGATGACATTACTATTATCGCAACCGGAATTATGGTGAATGAGGCTTTGGTAGCCCGTGAAGAATTGGCATCTCAGGGAATTTCTGCCCGGGTGATAGACATGCACACCATAAAACCCATCGATGAAGAAATTATTATAGCTGCCGCTAGAGAAACAAAGGGCATTGTTACGGCAGAAGAACACAGCATAATTGGCGGATTGGGATCTGCAGTTGCTGAGGTTCTGGCAAAGCATTTCCCGGCTAAAATGGAATTTGTGGGGCAGCTGGATACTTTTGGAGAATCCGGGAAGCCAGAGGAACTGAAGGCAAAGTATCATATGACGGCACAGGATATTGTGGAGGCCGCAAAAAAGTTACGAAATCATCGTTAAACGGAAGATTAGAACCGGGGACGTTATGGGATAGACCGGAAGGGCGTTGAAAATATGCCCTTCTTTTTTTATGGGATTAGCGCAAATTTGTTATGGGAGAAGGGGCACTAAGAGATGGGATTCCGGCAAAAATTGTGGAGGAAAATAAAAAAAACGACACATCTATATAAAACATAACAAATTAAGTTAGGGAGACGTAAAACCCTTGAAATGAACTTGTGTTTCCTGTTTCATATGAGATATGATGTTATAATAAGACAAAAAGGAGGAAAAACCATTGGCAAAAGGATATATAACCTTTCGGATAGACCGTTGCAAAGGATGTGAATTATGTGTGAGTGTCTGCCCTCAGCATATTTTAGCATTGGATACAGAACGGGTAAACCTGCGGGATTACCATCCGGTAGGTTGTTTGGATATGAGTCGATGTATCGGCTGCGGAAATTGTGGAATCATCTGTCCGGACGGTGTGATTCAAGTATATATCGAGGAGGCGCAGAATGACTGAGAAAAAACTGATGAAAGGAAATGAAGCCTTCGGATTGGCGGCTATTTTAGGTGGAGCCAGGTATTATTTTGGGTATCCCATCACCCCACAAAACGAAGTGACAGAGTATATGAGTCGTGAACTGCCTAAAGTGGGAGGCGCCTTTCTTCAAGCGGAAAGTGAATTGGCGGCCATTAATATGGCATATGGAGCTTCCGCTTCCGGCGGTAGAGTATTTATTTCTTCCTCTTCTCCGGGAATTGCTTTGATGCAAGAGGGTCTTTCCGGCCTGGCATCCATAGAAGCGCCTGTGGTAGTACTCAATGTAATGAGAGGTGGTCCCGGAATCGGAAACATTCAACCGGGACAAGCCGACTATTTTCAAGCTACCCGAGGGGGTGGGAATGGAGATTATCACTTATTGGTGTTTGCTCCGGCCTCGATTCAAGAAGCCATAGATATGATTATGGAAGGATTTAATATTGCGGACCAGTACCGAAATCCCGTACTGATTTTAGCCGATGGGATGCTGGGACAAATGATGGAGCCTGTTCAGCTTCCTACTGGAGAAGGAGTATATTCCTTGGAGGCCATGTTAAAGACCAAACCTTGGGCACTGACGGGCCATGAAGGAAAGCGGGAGAGAAATGCCATTAAGTCGGTTTATTTAAAACAGGATTTACTGGAACAACATGTGGAAACCCTGTGGAAGAAATATGAGCAGGCGGAGAAAGAACTGGTGGATTGGGAGGAAACGAATCTGGAAAAAGCCCAGGTGGTTTTTGTGGCTTTTGGCACTACGTCACGCATGGTGAAGGAGGCAATGGCGGGACTGAAACATATGGGGCTGGAAACGGGTTTAATACGGCCTAAAACTCTTTGGCCATTTCCTTACAAGGCCTTTGAAAATTTGTGGGAAGGGACCAAGCAAGTTATTTCCTGTGAGCTATCGAAAGGACAACTGGTTCAGGATGTGGCACTGGGTGTGGCCGGGCGGAAACCGGTTCATTTGATTCAACGGACTGGGGGTATGCTACTAACCCCGGAGGAGATCATAGAAAAAACCATCCAGATTATCGAGGGGGGTGAATGAGATGAAGCCAGTATTTGAGGTAACAAGAGGTATGAGAGACCAAGAGACCCATTATTGTCCGGGATGCACCCATGGAGTGGCACATCGTTTGATAATGGAAGTATTGGACGAAAAGGATAAATTGGGAGAAACCATCGGAGTTTGTCCGGTGGGGTGTTCTATTCTGGCCCATCAATATATGGATGTGGACATGATTGAAGCGGCTCATGGTAGGGCCCCTGCGGTGGCTACCGGTATCAAAAGAGTGCATCCACAAAGGTGGGTGTTCACATACCAGGGAGATGGGGATCTGGCTTCCATTGGAATGGGTGAAATTGTTCATGCTGCTCATAGAGGAGAAAAATTTTGTACCTTTTTCATAAATAATGCCATTTATGGAATGACGGGCGGACAAATGGCGCCCACTACGTTGATCGGTCAAAAGGCCACTACGGCTATCCATGGGAGAGATCCCAAATTGACGGGAAGCCCCATTGGTATGGCGGAAATGTTATCCACCTTAGAAGGTGCCGTGTATGTGGAAAGAGTGGCGTTAAATAGTCCGGCGCATATACGAAAAGCGAAAAAGGCCATCACGAAGGCTTTTGAAATCCAACATCAGGGATTGGGCTTTGCTTTTGTTGAACTTCTATCCATCTGTCCCATCAATTGGGGACTACCCCCCAGAGAGGCCATCAAATGGATGGAGGATAACATGATTCCTGTGTATCCATTGAAGTGTTTTCGCAGTCCAGAGGGGGTGAAGTGATGAGTACCAAGCGATTTCTCTTTGCGGGATTTGGCGGGCAAGGCGTGTTGCTAATGGGTCAAATACTCTCATACGGCGCCATGATTTCCGGAAGAGAGGTATCCTTTATGCCCAGCTATGGGCCGGAAATGAGAGGTGGCACCGCCAATTGTACCGTCATTGTTTCGGATCAGCCCATTGCATCTCCCGTGTCCACTAAAATTGATGTGCTTGTGGCCATGAACGGGTCTTCGTTGGAACGATTTCAAAACCAGGTATCGAAAGGGGGAATCGTCTTTATCAACAGTGGAATGATTCATGATGCCGTGGTTCCGGATGGCGTACGGGCAGTTTATGTGGATTGCAAAAAAATGGCGGCCCAGATTCTTCAAAATGAGAAGGTGGCTAACGTAGTGATGCTGGGAGCTGTTCTGAAAGAGACAGAGGTGTTAGAATCTCAACACTGGAAGCCAGCCATAGAATCCATGTTTCGAGAGAAGAAGCAAGGGATGATAGA
>CALFUG010000369.1 GCA_937928455.1 uncultured Clostridia bacterium | reverse complement strand
TGTATGGATCAGACCATGATAGACGTGACCCATGTTCCTGACGTAAAATTGGGAGATACGGTGACCTTGTTGGGAAGAGAAGGAAACCTGGAGATCACGGCTCAGGAAATGGGCAAGCTATGCCACACCATAAACTATGAAGTGGTTTGTCGGTTTGGGCAACGGCTTCCCAAGGTATATATAGGAAGGGAACGAGAAAATGCATGAGTACCCCATTACGCTGCAGATTATTAAGATTGCCGAAAAGCACTGTAGGGAAGCGGGGGGAGAAAAGGTGAAAAAAATCCATTTGGTGGTGGGAGATTATTCCGGATATATCGGGGATTCCATTCGAATGTATTTTGACGCCATCGGGCAGGGAACCCTTTGTGAAGATGCGGAGATTCAAATTACCCGGGTGAAGCCTCAATTGAAATGTACCGGCTGTGGTCAGCAGTTTGAAAAAATTCCCATGTCCTTTGCCTGTCCTCACTGCGGGGGAGAAGGGGGCCCTTCTTCGGTGGGGAAGGAATTCTATATCGAGACCATAGAGATTGAATGAGAATGGAAAGTCATGAGAAAGGAAACAGAATATGCATGATGTAAGAAAAGTGGATGTGATGGAAAACATCTTGGATGAAAACGATCACATTGCAGAACATATTAAAGAACACATGAGACAACACGGCATTATGGTAATCAACGAAATGGGATCTCCCGGAGCAGGCAAGACTACCGTGCTGAAAAATATAATTCAAAACCTAAGTGATATGAAGACCTTTGTCATCGAAGGAGACATTGAGTCGGATATCGACACGGTGGCCCTAAAGGAGTTGGGAATCCAGGCAGTACAAATCAACACTTTCGGTGCCTGCCATTTGGATGCCCCCATGATAGACCATACCCTGGATCATATGGATTTTGGCCAAGGGCCCCATCATGACCATGACCAGGACCATGACCACCATCACCACCACGATCATGACCATGACCATCCCCATCAGCATGATCAACACCAGGATGGAAACCATCCTCACCATCACGATATACAGCAACCGGTGGAGGGTATCTTATATATTGAAAATGTAGGAAATCTGGTTTGCCCTGCGGAATTTTCCATCGGAGAACATGTAAAGATGTTAATTTCCACCGTAACGGAGGGAAGCGACAAACCCTATAAATATCCATTGGCCTTTGAAAAAGCCGACGTGATTGTGCTCAACAAAGTGGACCTGATTCCCCATCTGGATTTTGACGAGGCCTTCTTTATGAAAGGTGTTCGGGCACTCAA
>CALFUG010000368.1 GCA_937928455.1 uncultured Clostridia bacterium | reverse complement strand
ACTTCCTGCCGGCCCACTTCCCGGAACCCAAATTTCTCATGAAACTTCAGGGAAACGGGATTGGGGGGTTGAACATCAATTTCAGCCGTCACCCGGGGAACCGGACTATCCGCCGCATGTTGAAACACGTCATTGTAAAGAAGCTCACCCAAACCATGGCCTTGCATGGCAATATCCACCACCACTCGGTCTACATATAGAAATTGGTCGAATTCCCGAGAAAACCACTGGTAATTCACACTATCGTAATCCGCACCTTCCCGGAAGGCCAAGCAAAAGGCCACTATTTTGCCATCCACTACCACCACCTTATGATAGTTGGATTCTTGGTCCAAATGCTCCAACTTCTCCATTCCCATGGGGGACAGAAAATGTACCGATTCCTGATTCATTCTCAAGATTTCGGAAAAGTCTCCTGTCCCAGCATTTCGAATCATTACCTTTTTCTCTTCTATCTTCACGATTTCTCTCCTTACCTCTAACAAAGAACCAAACACACTGATTTTCACTTCCACTTTCCCCTACAACACCACCCGAGCCTCTTGTCCCGGCTTCAGCCCACAATCCTCCGGAAGCAATAGCTTCACCTGAATGCTCTTCTTGTTCTTATTGGCCAAAGTCTGCATATCCTTAGGAGTATACACACTCTCCACATCAATATATTTTACCACGGCCTCCAACGTCTGTCCTTCCCCCTTGACCAAGAGCACATCTTCGTATTCCAAATCGTGAATTTTCTCAATAGGATAGTAGAACACCAAATAGGTTCCCTCCAAAGCGGCGATTTCTACCAGGTTAAATCCGGGAGATACTACATCCCCCGGCATATAGCTCTTGGTGATAATTACTCCATCCTCCTCCGCACAAACCTTACACTTGGCCAGCTTCTCCTTCTTCTCTTCCAGTTGGCTCTCCAGCATCTTGATGTCTAACAAAGCCACACTGGTTATATCTCCGCTGCCTGCGTTGTCCAAAAGCGCCTTGGCAGATGCCATAGAGGCCCCGGCTCCATCAGCACGCACCTTGGCCTGATCCAAAACATCCTTGGCGATAGCCCCTTGTTCATACAAGACT
>CALFUG010000367.1 GCA_937928455.1 uncultured Clostridia bacterium | reverse complement strand
ATGGCCAAGGCAGAAAAGCGTACCCGTGAAACCGGACTGCTTTGCGACAAAACTTTCTCTGGTGGCGATGCCGACGAAGATGACTTCTCCTCCATTCCTGTTTCGGACAAAGGAAAGTCTCTGGATCTGTTAGCTCCCATCATCTTATTGATAGCACTAGCTATGATCTTCATGCTCTATACCGGCGGATTCTTTGAAACCTTCGATTTAATGGATACTTTGAATAACTTGGACGGAATGCTGGCTTTGGTATATGCCATCGGCATCTCCCTGGTATTCGCCATTATCTTCTATAAGATTAGAGGATTGTCCAAGATCACAGAATCCATGGCCGCTTTCGTAACCGGAACCAAGTCCATGCTGTTCGTGGTCATTCTTCTTGCATTTGCATGGGGAATCGGTGCCGTTGGCGGAGAATTGGGAACGGCGGAATATGTTGCCAGTCTCTTTGTAGGCAATGTGCCTGGATGGATTGTGCCTTTGATTCTGTTCGTATTCGCTTGTGCCATGACCTTCTCCACCGGCGCTTCTTGGGGAACTTTCGCTATTATGATCCCCATCGCCATTCCATTGGCCGTAGCTATGGACATCAGCGTATATGCTTGTATCGCCACAGTAATTGGTGGAGGCGGTTTCGGAAACCACTGTTCACCTCTAGCGGATACCGCCATTCTTTCTTCTGCGGCTTCCAACATCCGACATACAGACCATATCAAGACGCAAATTCCTTACTCTCTAACTTGCGCCGGCGCTGCTGCCGTAGGATACGTCGTTTCCGGATTTGTGGATGGATGGTTCCTACCCATGCTCATTACTCTTGGGGTATTCATTGCTGCCGTATTTGTTCTGGCTAAGACCTTCGGAGAAAACAAGTACTCTATCGATGACATTGTAAAAGACGCGGATTGTTCCAGCGAATAAAAGACCATTACAAAATCTATGTTCGATGTAAAAACCGGGGAGGTGAATTCACCTCTCCGGTTTTGTTATGTCTTTCTTTTTATCGGGCCTGTAATATGTCTTCTTGAAAGTCCTTATCTTTATAAGGTGTTCAGTATCTCATCCGGAATCATTCCATCCTTGCTCCACCCCAGAACTTCGTAATATTGATCCAGCATATCATTAAAAGCTTCTTCGGGTATCACTTGTCCTGCAGCCGATCCGGATTTCAGAGCTTCGGTTACAATTCTCTTCGGAACCGTATCGTCCTTACGGTTGAACCCTTCTCTTTGGTTGAAGGCTCTGGCAATGTTGATAACCCTTCTTCCGATGGCACCCATATCTTCTTCCGTCCAAGCTTTTCCCGTAACTTCCGTCATCAGGTCTGCCATAATCTCATAAGAACAGGTTGCCCAGAAGTCACAAATGCACAAGGAGAACTTCACCGCATTGAACTCAGCAAGGCCATATACCATTTCCCCTTTCCCTTCCGGGGTATAGGGAGGAATGGATGCCGCAAATACTTCTTCATTGGGTGCATAGGCTCTCATATGACAGGCTCCCCGGTCGGATACGGCATACGCCATGGCCATTCCCCAGGAACCACGAGGCTCGTATTGAGGATATTCCAGACCTTTGACCTGCATGGCAAATTCTGTGCCCCCAAATTTTTCTGAAGCCTTTTTCACCCCTTCTGCCAAATCCGCTCCCACGCCTTCTCTGCGGGCGATGAGGCCTAAATACTCTCTCATCTTTTCCGCTTCTCCAAACTTAATGCCGAAATCGTGGATGCCCTTTTCTGTCATTTCCATGGCCCAAATAATGGTATCCCCAGCACTGATGGTATCCAAGCCCATGTCATCGGCCACTTCGTTAAATTTTAAAATGTCGTAGGGATTGGAGACGTCTGCATTGGGACCTGCTACTGCAATGGATTCATATTCTGGGCCCTCCACAATGGCGTCATCCCATTTGATGAAGTTTCCGCAACCCAAACCGCAGCTGCCACAGCCTCTCTTACCTTCCAGTTTTTCCAAAAGAACATCTCCGTTGTAGTCGGTCCACTTTTCATCCGTGGCATCGCTGAAATTTCTCTTGGGCAGGATTCCTCCATCCTGGCACGCTTCCAGGAAGGCGGTAGTTCCGCAATCAAAGACAAAATTATTGTCGTCCTGATGAACATCTTCTTGTTGATACTTAATGACTTTTTCTACCAGAGCTTTCACATTGGCCACTTCCACTTTCCCCGTTCCTTTTACACAAATGGCCTTAACTTTTTTAGAGCCCATAACGGCTCCGATACCGCCTCTTCCTGCTTGTCGATAAAAGTCAGAATTGATGCAGGACATGGGAACCGTATTTTCCCCGGCAGGACCGATAACCAAGTATTCGTACTCTGTACCGAAACGTTGGTGCAGAATGCGCTCGGCTTCATGGGCACCTTTGCCCCACAAATCTCCCGCATCTTCCAAGGTCACTTTCTCATCTTCAATGACGATGATGGTGGGTTTTGCTGCCTGCCCTTCCAAAATAATCATATCATATCCTGCATATTTGATAGCATTGGCAGAATGGCCTCCAATGGAACAATCGTTGATGGTTCCAGTGGCAGGAGACTTGGAAGCAATGGAAAGTTTTCAGGAGCAAGGAACTCCGGTGCCGGTCAGAGGACCGGTGGTAAACAACAACTTGTTGTCCGGGCCCAATGGATCAATTCCCGGCTTTAATTCTTCATAAAGGTAGCGAATAGCCAAACCTTTCTGACCCACATACTTTTCTGCAAAGTCCATTCGAAGAGGCTCCGTTTTCGCCTTTCCTTCCGACAGGTCCACTCGCAGTACATTATTCTGATATCCTTTCATGGTCATAACGTTACCTCCTCTCTACTCAAATGTAAGGGCATTTTGTGGACAAACCTGAACACATACAGGATTGCCTTCGCAAGTATCACACATAATAGCCAGGTCTTCCCGAATTCGAATCACCTTCTTGGGACACTTTTCTGCGCAAATTCCACAGCCAGTGCATAAGTTGGGGTCCACTTGAAGATATTCATTCAAGGTGATGGCATTTTCGGGGCAGCTCTTTACACAGATACCACACAAGGTGCAATAGTGGTCATGGTATTTAAGCTTCCCATCGTCGTAGGATGTCTCAATAAAAATTCGAGCTCTTTCCGGCCAGACTGCGCCTTCTTTGTTGGCGGAACACATCTGCGAACAAAGCTGGCATCCGATACATTTTGCCTTGGAGAATTTTAATCTTTTCATTCCGGCTCTTTCCCTCCTGTTCATTCTTCTTTTACTTTCGGATTACATACTTTACCATGGTTTCTTTGACATAATAAAAAGCAAAGAAAAGACAACGTCTAAATAGACGCATGTCCCCCCTTTGCACACTGGCGGGCAATTGAATCGCTTCAACCACCGTATCGGCTCCATCGACAAACGAGTGCCTTATGAAGCTCGGAGTGTAACCATACTCTTGACTTCATTATATCGACGCCCTGTACCGCTGTCAACAAATCCTTCCTTGAATCCTATCCGGAGTTAGAAGGAAAACAACAGCTGGGACAAAGAATAAAATCCCGCCTCTTTTCCCTGCATTTTTTCTGCCGCTAACCATGCTCCATTGGCAAATACTTTGGAATTTTCCGCCCGATGAGTAACACAAAGAGTCTCGCAATTTCCCAAAAAATGAACCTGATGTTCTCCGGAAACGGTACCACCCCGCAAAACATGAACCCCGATTTCTTTTCGTTCCCGGCCTCCCGTTACCCCTTGTCTCCCAAATAATCGAGCAAACTCCTCCTCCGGATCCAAGGCCTCCAATAATCTGTAGGCCGTGCCGCTGGGGGCGTCTACCTTTTGACCATGATGTATTTCCACCATTTCGATGTCCCACTTTCCAAGCAAACTTTCGCGAAGCATCGCCAGGGTTTTTTCCATCAAGGCAATCCCTAGGGAAAAATTCGCACTGTACAAAACAGGAATGTCCTCCCCGATGATTTTCAAAGCCTCCAATTCCCGGGGAGAGAAACCAGTTGTTCCGGTGATAAAGGGAATCCCCCGCTCGTGAGCCAAATCTGCCATTTGAAGCGCTCTCTCCGGTCGGGAAAAATCCACGATAATATTGGCTTCCGGTAAAGAAGAAAGGCTGTCTCCACGCCCCACCATGGAAAGGATTTCGATCTCTCTTCTATCTTTTGCCGTCTCTTTTAACGCTTGCCCCATTTTACCTTTGCCTGACACAATCACTTTCATGCCACAACCCCCATTCTTACCAATTCTTGACGCAATATTTCCCGATTCTCCGGAGCCATGGGATAGAGAGGCAACCGATATCCACCCACCTCCATGCCCATCAAGTTCATGGCTTCCTTTACCGGGATAGGATTCACCTCGATAAATAAATCATTGATTAAATTCATATATCCCACCTGTGCTTGGCGCGCCACCTCAAAACGACCTTCCAAAAAGTCCATCACCATATCATGGGTGAAGCGAGGCAATATATTGGCCAATACCGATATGACT
>CALFUG010000366.1 GCA_937928455.1 uncultured Clostridia bacterium | reverse complement strand
AGTCATATCGGTATTGGCCAATATATTGCCTCGCTTCACCCATGATATGGTGATGAACTTTTTGGAAGGCCGTTTTGAGATGGCGCGCCAGGCCCAGGTGGGATATATGAATCTAATCAATGATTTATTTATCGAGGTGAATCCCATTCCGGTAAAGGAAGCTATGAACTTGATGGGCATGGAGGTGGGTGGATATCGATTACCTCTTTATCCCATGGCTCCGGAGAATCGGGAAATATTGCGTAGCGAGATGGTAAGAATGGGGGTTATGGCATGAGAGTGATCGTATCCGGTAGAGGCAGAATGGGTCAAGCATTACGGGAAACCGCACCTACCAGGAAGGGCGTTCAGATGGTCGCTATGGTGGGGAGGGGAGAAAAACATTCCTCCCTGCCCGAGGCGGATATCATATTGGATTTTTCACGGCCGGAGATGGCGCTTCATATGGCGGATTTGGCCCATGAGCGGGGGATTCCCTTTATCACCGGAACCACTAGTTTTTCTCCGGAAGAATTGGCGGCGTTGGAGATTATCGGAAAGGACATTCCCGTACTGGTAAGTGCTAATTTTTCCCTGGGTATTACTGTGTTGAGTCATGTGCTGGAAGAGGTGAGCGGTGTCCTGGGAGAGGAGTGGGATGTGGAATTGATGGAAACCCATCATCGCCATAAGGAAGATGCGCCTAGTGGGACGGCCATAAAGCTGCTGACGGCGCTGGACCCTGGGGGAAATCGAAAGAAGGTTTATGGAAGACAAGGCTTCACCGGGTCCCGGGAAAAAGGGGAGATTGGTGTTCATGCCCTCAGAGGGGGTAGCGTAGTAGGAGAGCATCAGGTTCACTTTTTCGGCGATCAGGAAACGCTCCAATTTATTCATCGGGCGGAAAGTCGGCAGGTTTTCGCGTTGGGTGCCTGGACCGCCGCAGAAAGGCTATTCCATATGCCTGCCGGATTCTACTCTTTTAGCCAGTTGCTCTTTCGTTGACAAAGGGGGTTGCCTTGGAGTACACTAACAAGGTAGAATTTTACGAGAGGTGGGGAATGAACATGAAACGAATCAAAACCATAGCCACACGAGACCTGAAAGAAAGTGCCATCACCGGCGGATGCAAGGAGTGTCAAACCTCTTGCCAAAGCGCTTGCAAGACATCCTGCGGGGTGGCCAATCAGAAATGTGAGAAAAAGTAGGGGCAAGCAAAGCCCTTCTTTTTTT
>CALFUG010000365.1 GCA_937928455.1 uncultured Clostridia bacterium | reverse complement strand
CTAAGTTTAAACCCGGTCACCTAGAGGAAGCACGATGCCCCTTGCTTGGATTTGGACTAGAGTCTATGAAGGTGGACAATCAATACATTCGAAGAGCTTTCTTAAAGCCGGAGACCCAGTACGAAGTGGGTACTGACGGCTACGATGCGGGCGCCAAGATTCTAACGGATTTCTTTGCCAAGGAGCTGGAGAAGTTTGATACACCGGAGCTACATCCCATGGGCAGGGAAATCATTCAGTTATTCCGAAATAACGGAACGGTAAATGATTACATTGATATTATTCCCATGCGATTCTAGAGGTAAAGTGTCTCTTTGTTGACATGAAGCTTTTCCGGAATATAATGGAAGAGTGCCGGTGGGCAAAGGGAGAAATATGGGATGACAGAACAACAAAAAACAAGGCTTATCGGGTTTGGTTTAGTCCTGGTTGCCAGCATCTTTAACGGGTTGATTCCTTCGTCTACCCAGTATGCCATGAAAAGCGGCCTATCTATCGAAACGATTCTGGTAGTACGGTATTTTATTGGCACAGGTTTACTTTGGCTATATATATTCTTGGGTAAAAAATCCTGGCAGGTTTCCGGAGAGCTTCGGTTCTTCATGATCCTGCTGGGCGTTCTTCTTTTTGGGGCCACTACGGTGATTAATGAAAGTTATAAATATTTGCCGGGTGCGGTGGCACAAATTCTGGTTTTTCTGTATGTGGTAATTGTGGTTATCATAGAAATTTTTACAGGAAATCAGAAGATTGTTCCGAAGAGAATACTATGTCTAATAGCGGCATTCCTCGGCCTTCTTTTCGTGGTTTGGCCGTGGGGTGCCTTTTCGGATACCCGGCTTCTGGGAAGTCTATTGGCTTTGGGAGGCGCCTTTTTCTATGCGCTTCAAACCTTGGGTCTTGGGAGCAATCGACTTCGAAATGTGGATGCGGTGGTCATCACCGGCTATATGAATTTGTTTATTTTTATGGCCACTCTATTACGATGCCTTTTGGCCGGGGAACCCTTGTTGCCCCAAGAAGCAACTCCCTGGTGGCCATTGTTGACACTGGGAGTAGGGGCCGCCTTTGTGGCTCCCGTTGCATTTTGTCTTGCTGTGAAAAAAATTGGAGCCAGCGATACGTCCTTGACCAATACGTCGGAACCGGTTTTTGCATATATTGCAGGAATTTTAATTATGAGCGATCGGATTTCCTGGAACGCCACGTTCGGGGGGATTATGGTTTTAAGTTCGGTGGTGCTTTTAAATATGCCGGGAAAACGAAGAAGAAGCGAGCCCCCGAGATGATTTCGCACCCGCCTGTTTTCGGGGTCGGGTACCTCGAAAGGAC
>CALFUG010000364.1 GCA_937928455.1 uncultured Clostridia bacterium | reverse complement strand
AAGTCCTTGATAAACTCCGGCTTCAAGATTTTAATGGCCACATATCGGTTTAAGAGACGGCATCGTGCTTTATACACCACGGCCATTCCCCCATCTCCAATTCGCTCTAATAATTCATATCTTCCGGCAAGAATTCTGCTACTCATGAAACACGATCCCCCTTACACTTTAATACAGATTACGGTAATGTTATCATGTCCGCCCCGTTGATTTGCCTTTTTCACCAACTCATGACAAACCTGAGTCATAGACTCTCCGGAGGACATAATGGAAATCATGGCCTCTTCTTCCACTTCCCCATACAGGCCGTCCGTACATAACAAAATCACGTCACCATTCTCTAAGTTGGCTTGGTAAAAATCCGGTTCGCACACGGGATCTCCTCCCAATGCCTTGGTAATCATATTTTTCTTGGCGTGGGTTTGCGCATCTTCCTCCGAAATCACTCCCGTTCGAACCAAATCATTGACATAGCTATGATCTTCCGTAATTTGGCGCAATCGCCCCTTTCGGAAAACATAAGCCCGGCTGTCCCCAATGTTGGCAAAGTATCCCCGTTTTCCATTCACGTGACCGATAACCACAGTGGTAGCCATCCCCTGGTTCTCCACATATTTTTCCGCCATCTCAAAAATCTTATCATTGATTTCCTGAAGGCATGGCAGGAAATATGCTTTGGCTGTGGCCACATCCGTTATTCCCAAAGGTGGATTGCTTCTTACATACTCAGCAATCATGGATACGGTGGTTCTGGACGCAATTTCACCCGAAGCGCCGCCGCCCACACCATCCGCAATAATGAAAACGCCCTCCTTTGGCATTACAAAACAGGCGTCTTCATTGTTCCCTCGTTTCAGTCCTTTATCGCTCTTAAATCCTACTTGTATCATCACGAGTCCTTTTCTAATATTCGGTATTTCCAACGATTCCAGTGCTACGAACCATTTTACAAATGAAGAATCCATCGGTACCATCAATATGAGGATACAATTGGACCATTTCTTCTTTCACGAAATCTCTGTTCTTTCGGAGAAATTCCGCCACCACCTTCTGGTTTTCATCCGGGTTAATAGTACAGGTACAATATAGCAATGTGCCCCCCATTTTCACATATCGTGAAGAGGCGGACAGAATCTCCAACTGCTTGCGAGGCAAGCTGTCCATCTCGGATGTCCATTTTTTGAACTTAATTTCCGGTTTTCGACGAACCACACCCAACCCGGTGCAAGGGGCATCTACTATGACTTTATCCGCTTTTCCCACCAGCATGGTGTCGGTCTTGGTGGCATCCCACGTTCTGGTTTTTACATTTTTTAAACCCAGCCTGCGGGCCTCCTGATCGATAATTCCTACCTTCCGAGTATACACATCCGACGCCAACACCGTACCCGTATTGTTCATACGTTCGGCGATGGCCATGGTTTTTCCGCCGGGCGCCGCACATACATCCATGACAAAATCGTCATGCTTGGGATCCAACATGATGGTGGCCAGCTGAGAACTCTCATCCTGTACCGAGAACATCCCCATTTTGTACATCTGACTATCTAGAAGCTGGGTTCCCTTTATATACAAGGCATTGGGAGAAAGCTTACCCTCCCATACATCAAAGCCCTTATTTTTCAGCTGCTCCATCAAGTCTTTTTTCATCACCTTCATCCAGTTTAAGCGGATGGCAGTATCCGGTGTTTCATTCCCTGCTTGGAGAAGCTGCTCCACAAAATTCATCTCGTATTCGCGCATCCAAAGCTCAATAATCCAAGGCTCATAGGAATATTTTACAGAAAGGTACCGAACCTCATCTTCCCCTCGGTCCGGCAAGGTGATGGTATACTTATTGCGAATATACGTTCGAAGAACTCCATTAATGAAGGCATCCCTTCCTTTACAAAATTTCTTGGCAAGGTTTACGCTTTCATTCACTGCTGCATATTCCGGTACAGAATCCATATAGCCCAGCTGGTAAATACCCATCCGTAGCACATTGAGATCCTGGGGCTTCAAACGGTCCGCTCCGGAAGGGACAAACTGGTCAATGATATAGTCCAACAAAATCTTATTCTCCAGAACGCCATAGGTGAGTTCTCTGACAAAGGCCGGGTTATCCGGTCGATTCCTCTTTATCTGATGGTTGAGCGCAATGTTGGAATAGGATTTCTTGGACTCTACGTCCATCAGGGTCAAAAATGCGGTTTTACGGTTGTTTCCCATAACTAATTCCTCCCTCGGATTGCCAGGATTCTCAGCAAGTTGGCAATGGCCATGGCCAAGGCGGCCAAATAAGTCAAAGCTGCTGCAGACAACACTTTTTTCGCTCCGGATTGTTCTTCCGGATATATTATATCTAATGCCACCAATTGATTCAGCGCACGTTTTGATGCATTGAGTTCCACGGGCATGGTAATCAAATGAAACAAAACTACTCCGAAGAAAAACAAAATCCCCAAATTAAATAATAGGTTCCCTGTCACATACTCTCCTGCGGAGCTCAGCACCATCCCGATAATTAACAATGGCCATGCCAGGTTGGAAACAATTCCTACTACCGGCGCAATCACATTCCTGATTTTCAGAGGGCCATAGGACTTTTCATCTTGTATGGCATGACCTGCTTCATGGGCGGCAATGGCCACCGAAGCGATGGATGATTGACTGCTCACATCGGGGGATAATCGCAAGATATTCTTCCTAGGATCATAATGGTCCGACAATTTCCCGTTGGTTATTTGTACCGGCACATGCTGACAACCATTGGCATCCAGTATAATTCTTGCCGCTTCCGCTCCGGAAATTCCCTTCCTGTTGCGCACCTTGAGATAGGTGCTATAGGCTCGAGAAACCTTTGCTTGGGCATAAAAAGTAAAAATAACCGCGGGAATCAACAATATGATCGTGGGGTCATAATAGGTAAACATAGTATCTCTCCTCTAATCCAATGCCTGTCTTTGCTGTTTCGCTAACTTCTTATTTTACACCAAAACTACACCTTTTTCAATGGAGTTGCCTTTGAGAAACTCCTTCACCGACATTCGTTTTTTCCCCGGCAATTGAATGGTGGTGGCCAACAAATAGCCTCCTCCACAAGCTATTTGAATGCCCTCTCGTGTAACCTCCACGATGGTACCGGGCGCTTCCTTCACTTGTCCATCTATAGGCAAGGCTTCCCATATTTTTAATAACTGGCCCTTGTAGTTACAATAGGCCCCTGGCCAGGAATCCATCGCCCTTGTCAATCTCTCAATTTCGGATGGACTCTGCTGAAAGGGAATACGACCCATTTCCTTGTGAATCATCGGTGCGTAAGTGGCCAATTCATGATCTTGCTTCACGGAAATCGCCGTACCATTGAGTATGGATGGCAGCACTTCTATCAGTA
>CALFUG010000363.1 GCA_937928455.1 uncultured Clostridia bacterium | reverse complement strand
TAGGCGATTTTTTCTTGCAATCCAGAAGCATGCCCACCGTGATGGTTTTCTTCACCGTGTATGCCACCTGGGTCAGCTCCTTTGCTTTTTTGGGCTCCGCATCTTCTTTCTATACCCAGGGCCCATTGTATATGACCGCCTTCGCTTGGAATGCTTTGTTTGGACTCCTGTTCATGACCTTGGGCAAAAGACTCTGGTATTATGGGAAACGGTTCCAATACATTACCCCCACCGATTTTTTTCACCACATTTATGGTTCCAAAGCCTTGGATGGTATTGTAACCGGAATCCTCATCGTGTTCACCATACCCTATTTGATGATTCAGCTTTCCGGCGGGGCTTACCTCATTGAAACCGCCACCTATGGATTGATACCCTGGCGGATAGCCGGTTTGATTTTCTATTTGGTGATTATTATCTACCTGTGGGCCGGCGGGTTACGGGCCGTTGCTTTAGCCGACATTTTCTACGGGTCTCTTATTTTTCTATCCATGCTGATTACCGGCTTCTTCGTGATTTCAAAAGCCGGAGGAGTACAAGCGGCCTTTCAAATCTTAGCAGAAAACAACCCAGAACTACTGACGCTCCCCCAAAGTAGCACCTGGCCACCCGCCTTATTATGGTTGGGAATGTTTCTCATCGTGCCTTTGGGTGCTTTAATGGGTCCTCAAATGTGGATTCGGGTTTATGCCGCCGGTAGCATAAAAACATTTCGAATTATGCCTCTCCTGATTATTCTTGCCACCATTATGTATTTGGGGCCTTTATTCGCCGGAACGGCTGGCAAGGTGTTGATGCCGGATTTGACCCAAACCGACAATCTCATTCCCCATCTGCTGGCACAATATGCTCCCCCCATTTTAGGCGCCATCCTACTCTGTGGCATTGCCGCCGCTGCACTATCGACTGCCAACTCTCAAATTCATGCATTGGCCACCATCTATACCATGGATGTCCACCGAAGATATATCAACGCAAATGCACCGGAGCGCACCTTGGTCAGCATTGGGAAATGGTCCGT
>CALFUG010000362.1 GCA_937928455.1 uncultured Clostridia bacterium | reverse complement strand
CTTTTAAGAAGGATGGTACGGTAACGGCGGCCAATGCTTCCGGTATCAACGATTCTGGGGCAGCGGTGCTGGTTATGTCCAAAGAAAAAGCAGATGAATTGGGACTGAAGCCCATTGCTACCATTAAATCCTATGCTTCTGCCGGTGTAGACCCCACCATCATGGGAATTGGACCGGTTCCTTCTACTAAGAAAGCATTGGAAAAGGCCGGCATGGAACTGAGTCAGTTGGATTTGATTGAGGCCAACGAAGCCTTTGCCGCACAGTCTTTAGCGGTTGCTAAAGATTTGGGATTCGATATGGAGAAGGTAAATGTCAACGGTGGTGCCATTGCCATCGGCCATCCCATCGGAGCTTCCGGATGCCGGATTCTCGTTTCTCTCCTTTATGAGATGATGAAGAGAGATTCCAAATACGGTCTTGCCACTCTGTGTATCGGGGGAGGACAAGGAACGGCTTTGGTAGTCGAAAGATAAGAGCTCGGTAAAAGTAAGATAAGCATCAAGAGTAGTGTAGAAAGAGCAGCTATGAAAAGCTGCTCTTTTTTTGCAAGTCGGCTTTCTTTCTTCGTTGTTGTATTGTAAATAAAAACATCTTTCGATATACTGAAACCATGGCAAAAGTAAACATGTTTCGCGTGTACGTTGTTAAGTTAATTTTTAGGCTAAGTGTGCTGGGTTTCGTCATGGTAGGGTATTTCGCCAGACCGGATTTTTTTGAGCTGTTTTTTAAAGAGAAGGTTTACGGGGAAGTGGGGTTGGTTGTGGTAGTATGGGCCATTTTTATGGGGTCTATGATTTTCCACATGCTCCCCAATGCCCATATCACCATGGGAAGTCAAAAATTGTTTCAGATTAACTACCAACCGGTTGTGGATTATAATCGACAGGAACTATTAGAGAAGGTACGGAAAGATAATGTTTCTGCTTTATGGGTTTTGGTAGCTTGGTTGTTCCTAGCCGCTATATTGGGAATTCTATTTCTTCAAGGAATCATTGGGGAAAAAGAACTGATTCTACTGACGGCCGTTTTTTATGTCAGCGATTTGGTTTGCGTATTGTTTTGGTGTCCTTTTCAACAGTTTTTTATTCACAATAAGTGCTGTGTGGGATGCCGAATTTTCAACTGGGGCCACTTTATGATGTTTACTCCCTTGCTGTTTATTGTGAACTTCTTTACTTGGAGCCTCTTTTTTACATCCTTGATTGTGATGCTGTCCTGGGAGATTACCATGTTGAAATATCCGGAAAGATTGTGGGAAGGCTCCAATCAAGCCTTGCAGTGCGCCCATTGTCAGGACCATATTTGTCATATCAAACCGCCAAAGTATTTTGAGAAGCACAGTAATGTATCAGAAAAGAGGAAAGGGGAACGGGGGAATGAAAGAGAGTGGTAAGGAGAAGCCGGTGGGGCTGGATTATTATAAGGCATCTCTTGTGATACATGAAGAGAATCATGGGAAGTGGGCTATGGTGAGCAAGGTGCCTCTCGAAACCAAGGAGGACTTGAGCATTGCCTATACTCCTGGGGTTGCTCAACCCTGTCTGGAAATCAAAGGAGACCCGGAACAGGTGTATCGTTACACCGCCAAGCAGAACACGGTAGCCGTAGTGAGTGATGGATCTGCCGTTCTGGGATTAGGTAACATCGGCGGGAAAGCGGCCATTCCCGTGATGGAGGGGAAGGCCATTCTATTTAAGGGGTTTGGGGATATCGATGCGGTGCCAATTTGTTTGGAAACCCAGGACACGGAAGAAATCCTGATGATATTGAAAAATATTGCGCCAACATTTGGAGGGATCAATCTGGAGGACATATCGGCTCCTCGATGTTTTGAGATAGAGACAAGGTTGCAGGAAATGTTAGATATACCGGTGTTTCATGATGACCAACACGGCACGGCCATCGTTACTGCAGCGGCTTTGATCAATGGAGCTAAATTGGTGGGGAAAAGACTGGAAGAATTAAAGGTGGTTATTAACGGAGCCGGTGCGGCCGGAGTGGCGGTAGCTACCATGTTACATAACTTGGGTGTGCAGGATATTCTGGTGTGCGATCGCCAGGGAATCTTGAGTAAAAATCGAGACTTGCCTCCCGGGAAAAGAGATGTGGCCCAATGGACAAATCGTAGCGGCATAACGGGTACCTTACAAGAAGCGGTGCGTGGGCGGGATGTATTTATCGGAGTTTCCGGCCCCAAAGTAATCGGAGAAGAGGAAGTGCGTTCTATGGCGAAAGACCCCATTATTTTTGCCATGTCCAATCCGGAGCCGGAGATCGCACCGGAATTGGCCTATGCGGGAGGTGCTAAGGTGGTGGGTACCGGACGATCGGACTATCCCAATCAAATTAATAATGTGTTGGTCTTTCCCGGTTTGTTTCGTGGGGCCTTGGATGGAAGGGCCAAGAGAATTACCCGGGAAATGAAGTTGGCGGCTGCCTTTGCACTGGCTTCTTATATCCCAGAAGCAGAATTAAGGTTAGATTATGTTCTTCCCAGTCCCCTGGATCGACAAGTGGCGCATGTGATAGCGATTGCTGTGAAGAAAGCATGGGAAGAGAAAGGAACCAAAGATGAGTGATCGAGTGGAAAAAGATTCCTTGGGGGAAATGAGAATCCCGGGAGATAAGATATGGGGCCCTCAAACCCAACGAAGCCTGGAGAATTTCCCTATCGGGGACGAAAAGATGCCCATGGATGTGGTATATGCCATCGCTACTATTAAGAAGGCGGCCGCTGCGGTGAATTGCCAACAGGGGCTGTTGGAGGAGGACGTGGCTCAGGCCATTGTTTCGGCTTGCGAGGAAATATTGAGCGGAGAATGGAGGGAAGAATTCCCACTGTCTCTCTGGCAAACGGGAAGTGGCACCCAAACCAACATGAATGTAAACGAGGTGGTGGCCCACAGGGCCAATGAAATATTGGGAGCCCAAAAGGTACATGCCAACGATCATGTAAATTGTTCTCAAAGTTCTAATGATGTGTTTCCTTCTGCCATGCATTTGGCGGCCATCGGCAATATTACGGGGCATCTACTGCCTGCACTAAAAACTCTGGAGAACACCCTTTCCCAAAAGAAAGAGGAGTATCAGGATATCATCAAAATCGGACGCACCCATCTGCAAGATGCCACTCCACTGACTTTGGGACAGGAAATCGGCGGCTTTCTGGAAATGTTGAAAAAAGATCGGGAGATGGTGGAGCGCTCTTTGGTGGGTCTTCAAGAGTTGGCCCTGGGAGGCACGGCGGTAGGTACTGGATTTCAAGCACCGGAGGCTTTCGGAGGGAATATGGCAGCGCTGCTGTCCCAGTGGACCGGGTTTCCTTACCGGGAGGGAGAAAATAAGTTCTATCAGCTCACCAGTAAAGGCGCTTTATTGCAGGCTCATGGTGCCATGAAAACCCTGGCTTGCGACTTGATGAAAATGGCCAATGACATTCGATTTTTAGCCAGCGGGCCGCGATGCGGATTGGGGGAATTATCATTGCCTTCCAATGAGCCGGGTAGTTCGATTATGCCGGGTAAGGTGAATCCCACCCAATGTGAAGCATTAACCATGGTATGCGTTCAAGTCATGGGAAATGATACTACCCTGACGGTGGCGGCTTCCCAAGGAAACTTTCAATTGAATGTGTATATGCCGGTCATCATATATAATTTCCTTCAATCCGTTCGACTTTTGGGGGATGCTGTAGATTCCTTTGAAAAAAGATGCGTAAGGGGTATAAAACCGGTTTTAGAAAATATACAGGACCATGTGGATCGTTCCTTGATGTTGGTAACCGCCCTGTCCAAGGTGGTAGGATACGATCAAAGTGCCAAAGTGGCTTTAAAAGCCCATGAAGAAAATCGAACCTTGAAGGAGGCGGCCATGGCATTGGGCGTTCTCAGTGAAACGGAGTATGACCTGCTGGTGGACCCAAAGAAAATGGTAGGAGAGAAAAAGTGAAAGAAGAAATAGAAAGAAAGGGAAACATGAATCGGGAACGGCTGAATGGGATAATTCAGGAGACTTATCATGGTTTAGAAAAGAACCACTATGGTACTTTGGGGCGGCCACAGGACCTTATGTGGGAGGCCCCTTTGGTGGGCATTGCTGATGGACGAGACCCATACTATGATTTTCTCAGAGAGCACATTGGGCCTTTTCACTGGAGTCCGTTGGAAGTATTTCAGATGAAATATCCACGGGAAGAACCGGCGAACCTTCGGGTGGTTTCCATGGTGTTTCCTCAAATGAGAAAGACCAAAGATACCCAAAGCCAAGAAACCATATGCCCATCCAGAGAATGGTTGGTGAGTCGGGGGGAGTGGGAGCCATTGATGGA
>CALFUG010000361.1 GCA_937928455.1 uncultured Clostridia bacterium | reverse complement strand
GGTGATATCTCAAACGCATATAAGGTCGCGTTTCTAGTATGCCCCAGAAATGCCCCATGCAATCTTCTTCAAAGAGCCCCTCCTCTTTCAGCCTTTTTTCAGTTTTTTTAATCATCTGCTCATATTTTTTCAATAGGTGATGAAAACCCTTGGCCGTTATCTCAGCGATCAAACGTTCTGCATCTACCATATCGTTATCCAGCTTCAATGCTCTTTTTGCATATTTTAATGCCTCTTCCACCGTTTCAGCTTCATAGGCCCTGTCTAAATATCCCCACGCATCTTCTCCGAAGTCATCGACCGGCCTTTGTTCATTATTATATTGATCCATAAATTCTTGGATTGCCTTATTGGCATCCTCCTCGTTTGAAAACTCTTTCCCTTCTAAAAATGCATGCAATTCCCTAAAAACCTTTTCCGTATCTCGACTCATACTTTCCCCTTTCTTCTCATTTTGTTTGTTGTTTCACCAAACTTCTTTATGTTTTTCAGTCTTCCTTGCCACCTTCTTTCCTGCGTCCGCTTCTATGTGTCCGTCAAAAATTCTTTGAGTATGATTCCAGACTCTTTCTTGGCAAAATCTTTCACATCCTTTGTGAACCCGTTCTTACTAAAAAGCAGGTGAATCTTCTCACTCGCTTCGAATCGTTGACCCTTTTCCATCAAAGCCTTCAGGACCGCCATACCGGTTTGTTCCTTTCTCCACTTTGCTTCCCCGAGAACAACAGTACTTTCTCCCATACCCACCAAATCAATTTCTTCTTCTCTTTTTTCTGCCGGATTATTGCCCCACCAACGGCCTCTTTGGGTAATCAAAACGGGGAACTCCCCTTTTTCATTCATCCGATCAAAAAAATCAAAGAATATCTGCTCGAAACCCTCTCCCATATAATCAGATAAACCACTCTTTATTTGTTCCCGATACAAACGTCGCCCCTGGCCCAATTCAATGACACTACTATTCGGAAACACAAACCGGTACCAAAAGCGAAAAGAACCGTCACGAATCCGATAGATGGATTTACGATTGCTTTTCCCCCCTACAGGTGTTTCCCGTACCACAATCCCAAGCTCGATCAATTGTTGGAGATACTTGTTGAGTGCCCCCGATGCCAAATTGGCTTTCATGGCAATATCATTATTCCGACTGGCCCCTCTGGCAATGGCATCCAGAATATTGTTATATACCTTAGGTTCCCTCAACTCCTGCTTCAAATAGTTCATGGGTTCTTCATACAATCTGCCAGAATCTGTTAGGAACAAGGATGTCAAATTCGATTCCAAACCACTCTTTTTATCCACATAGGTTAGGTATTTCGCAACACCTCCGGTGGCGTAATGAAGGGTGGCGATGGCTTCTCTATCCATTCCCGAAAGAAACCTTTCCGTCTCGAAATAATGAAACTCTTTCAATTTTATTTGTACGGTCCTTCTGCCATAGAGAGGGCTTTTTACTCCCAACACCTGGTTTTCCATAAAGCTCATAGAGGAACCGCATAGAACCAAATGCAGCTTGGTTGCTTTCCATAAATGATCGCAATATTTCTGGAGAGTAGAAGAAATGGCAGGAAAAGATTCTGCAAGGTAAGGATATTCATCGATTACAAAGACCAACCGCTCTCTTTGGGCTAAATCCCCCACATAATCGAACAGATCCTCATAGCTGAAAAAGGTTGCCACGGGTCCCTTTCTTTCATTATGCAACACTACTCTGGACAGCATCTCCAAATTGGCCTTTTCTCCGGATTCTGTGGCCATATAGTATATGGCTTTTTTACCCATCATGAACTGCTTTAGCAAATGTGTTTTTCCAATACGTCTTCTGCCGTAAAGCACCGCAAACTCAAATTTGCCGCTGCTATACTGTTTCTCAAGGACTTCCAGTTCCTTTTCTCTTCCGACAAACATGGGGGCCTCCTTTCCTCTATATTCCTATTCTATCCCCAAAACAAATAAATAGCAAGAACATGTTCTTGTACCTTATGTTCTTGCTGTTTTTCTCT
>CALFUG010000360.1 GCA_937928455.1 uncultured Clostridia bacterium | reverse complement strand
TCTTCTGTTCGCAATCCTTTGATTCGCTTTTCTTCATCCTGGCGAAAGGCACGACCAAATCGCCTTTCTTCTGATTTCTCTCCCGGAATGAAACGAGCTACCATATAACCCACACCGAAAGGACCTTCGTAGGAAAGAACCGAAGACTCCACCTCCCGGCCATCCAAAGTTCCAGCTAACGTCACCAAGGAGCGGTACCCACACTCACCGGCCCCTTCACAAAGTTCTGGCTTTATACGAAGTAGGGTGAGAAAGTCCGCCTTCTCACAAACACTGCGAATGGTTTCATCAAATACCGGGCCCTCCGGTGCATAGCCATAAGGACCTTCTTCCTCCAGACGATGGGACATGTCTCCGCTGGCAATGAACACGATGGACCTTTCCAGTTCTGCGGCTGCTTCCACTACCAGCTGGCCCAACCGATAATGGTGGAGCACCGACAATCCGGACATCCCCATCCGCACCACTTTGAAAGAAGGTGTTTCTGTCATAATCATGGCCAAAGGAACCAATATACCGTGATCCAACGTCGGCTCCTTTTCTCCTTCGGTACCCACCGGAATTCCGTTGGCAAAGCCCTTTTGAGAAATCTCTTTCACCAGCTCTTGATCATATTCCACTTTAATTTTCTCTCTGCTTCCTCCAAAAGATGAAAAATCACCGGACCCATGACTCCCCGGTGACAGATGAAAATAGTCGGAATACATTACCGTATGGGGAGACATAATAACCAAAGTGTCCGGGTTTAATTCTTTGATTTCCCGGGCCACCTGTTCATATGCCTTCCTTGTGGCTTCAATTTGTCGCTCCCGACCTCGTCCGACCTGTTGGTGAATCAATGGTGGATGCGGCACTAGATAGGCTGCCTTCAGCGTCATTTCTTACACCTCCCTGGCGATGCAACCTCCTTCAACAATGGCATGATAGGCCAAAATTTCCAGAGGGTCTACAAACACTTCCTCGATATTTCGGATGCGATGCGACACGGTGGAAAGCTCGGTACACCCTAGTAGAAAAAGGGTGGCTCCCTGCTGTTTTAATTCCTTCACTGCTTTTTCAATTCCGGAAAGAGTCATGTCCAGTCGTCCGGATTTTACGCCATGATAGATAAAGGCCATCACATCCTTCTGATGCTCTTGTGGGGTCAACACCGAAATGTGCTCGGCTTCAAAATATTTATGATATGCTCCGGACTCCACCGTTCCATCGGTAGCCAATAACCCTACTTTTTCTCCAGGATATTTCTGAGCCACATACTTCACCGTTTCCTCCATCATATTGATGAAGGGGATTTTTGTGGTGGACTTAATTTCCTCAATAATATGATGCGCGGTATTACAGGGCATAATCAAAAAATCGCATCCCGCCGCCTCCAGTCTTCGGATGGATTTCACAATCTCCGGCAGGGGCGAAGGGCCGTTATGGAGAATATACTCGGTACGATCTGGAATCCATGGGTTGCTATCAATAATTACATGAACATGATCCTGATCCTTTTCCGCCACAGTTCCTTCAATCATTTTACGATACAAATCTGCCGTGGCTAAAGGGCCCATGCCGCCGATAATGCCAATGGTTTTCATCATGAAGCTCTCCCTCCTTTCTCCATTTCCTTTTTTAATAATCCTTAACTACTATCCTTATTATTTCATTATATCAAACGATAGCAAGATCTCGCTATAAAATTCCCACAAGCTGCATAATAATGGTCCATATAAATATTGAGATAACCGAAAACAGAGAGGTAAACACCACAATCTGGCTGGCCAGTTCATAGTCCGCTTTCAATTCCCTTGCCATCGCATAACTGGCTACTGCGGTAGGAACTCCAAAGGTCACAAACAGGATAAT
>CALFUG010000359.1 GCA_937928455.1 uncultured Clostridia bacterium | reverse complement strand
TTTTGGGTGGAAAGGGGCATCATGATATCCGGTAGACCGGTGGATACAATGAGAGGCAGGCCGTCTTCCTCCTCATGGGTGGTGCCCATGATTTTATACAGCTGCTGTATCTGATCCCCGGTTAATTCCGGGCCGGGCAACTGAACGGACCCCATGGTCATCCATACGAATCCTTCCTCTAGTTGGATGGGAAGGGTTTCTTTTCCGGTATTGATATGATACCGCTCGGTGGATTCCACCCAATGGGCCTGTTGCATGGCCTGGAATGCGCCAATGGTGGCATGGCCACATAACTCTACTTGGTCGGTGGGGGTATAGTAACGAACTTCGAAGGTCTTTTCCCGGGCTTCTTCGGCTTTGACAAACACGGTTTCCGAGTATCTTAAATCCGCTGCGATTTTGATGCAGAGTTCTTTCTTGGGGAAGGGTTCATTTTGGTTCAGAAGCACCACCCCGGCCGGGTTCCCGCCAAATAAAGTGGGGGTAAAGGCATGGACAATATATAGATTCATGAATTTCTCCTTTTCCGTTCTGTCTTCTTACATTGTACTCGCTTTCATTGTAATCGGTGGGCCGGTTTTTATCAATGGGTAAAGAGGGCCTGATAGGGGAAAAGTAAGAGAGAATGTGAATTTTGGGATATTTGTGAAAAAAGTATCAAAAACCCCTTGCCAGTTTGTGAAATAAATGATAATCTAAGGTTGTACTGAGACCCGAAGGTTTTACTGAGGGGGAAGGCATCCATACATCCATGAGAATCCAAAGGATTCTTTGTGGGGTCATTTCTAGTAAATGGGTAGGCGCCTTCCAGAGTAGAAGGCGTATTTTTTATGGGAGGAAGCGATGGATACCAGAGTGGCAGTGATTGGAATTATTGTGGAACAGCCGGATTCGGTGGAGGAGATGAATCATCTTCTGACCCAATATGGCAACTACATCATTGGCCGGATGGGTGTGCCCTATGAGAAAAAGCAAATTTCTGTAATTTCTGTGGTGTTGGATGCACCGCAAGATATTATCAGTGCGCTTTCCGGCAAGCTGGGAGCTCTTCCCGGTATCAGTACCAAAACTATTTATTCCAAAGCCTAGGAGTCACATAATAGATGGCTTATGGCTGAATACAATCATCAGAAAGAAGGGAATTATCATGAAGAGAATCGTTACTGGAATGCTTGTGGTTACCTTAATATTTGTACTGGCTCTCACCGGCTGTCAGCCTGCTGAGGTGCCGGAAGATACGCCGGATGTGGTTTCTGAACCCATTGTTATCGCGGCGTTGAACGGGCCTACCGGCATGGGGATGGTGCAGTTGATGGACCAAACCGATAAGTATGCCATTACTACATACCAAGCTCCCGACGAGGTTTCGGGGAAGATTATTACCGGAGAAGTGGATTTGGCTTGTGTTCCTTCCAACCTGGCGGCAGTACTATATAACAAGACCCAGGGTCAAATCGTGGCCATCAGCGTGGAAACACTGGGAGTGCTATATTTGATAGAAAATGGAGGAGAAACCATCCAATCCATGGCCGACTTGGCGGGGAAAACCGTGTATGGCAGCGGAAAGGGCGGTTCTCCGGAATATATCCTGCAAAAGTTGTTGAATGAAGCCGGCCTTACCGATGTAACCATCGAATGGATGGCCAACCACAGTGATGTGGCATCCACCTTAATGGCCAATCAGGGATCTATTGCTCTACTGCCGGAGCCTTTTGTTACCGTGGTTACCTCCAAGAACCCGGCGCTTCGGGTGGCGGTAGACTTAAATGAGGGATGGGTAGAGGCCACCGGCCTGGACCTTCCCATGGGTGTATTGGTAGCCACTAAAAGTTTTGTGGAAGAGAGAGG
>CALFUG010000358.1 GCA_937928455.1 uncultured Clostridia bacterium | reverse complement strand
CGGAAGCCCATGGGGCCTGGGTCAACAGTAAAGCCCTGGAAATCGCAGGGATTACCAAAGACACGCCGGATCCTTTTGGCGGCACCATTGAACGCTTGGAAAACGGAGAACCCTCCGGATTTCTGGAGGAAAGTGCGGTGGCTTTTGTGGGGAAACACTGTCTCAACTTGCCTCCGGAGAGAGAAAAGGCATTTTTGAAAGGATTTATGGATGATGTTTGCTCTTTGGGACTTACGTCTCTTATTGATGTGCAGCCCTACTTTGGGGCCAACATGGGAGATTTGCAAACCTACTTGGACATGGAGAAAAACGACGAATTGTCACTGAGAATTCATGTGGCATCCAACTTGTTCGGAGACTTGGAGCAGGCCGCTGAAAAGGCCAAGGAATGCACAGGTACCAAGGTAAGAGCCAATCTGGTGAAGCAGTTTGTGGACGGCGTATTTGTGAACCACACGGCGCTGGTGTTGGAAGAATATCTGGATGCTCCGGGGAACTTGGGAGCCCAGCTTTCGGAATTAGAGCCCATGGCGGAGGCCATCGTAAAAGCCCATGGTCTGGGTTTGTCCATCAAGCTTCATGCTCTGGGAGACCGGGCCGTTCAATTCGCGCTGGACAGCATCGAAAAAGCGGTGCAAATACATGGAAGAAATCAGGCGCGCCATGCCTTGGAGCATATTGAGCTGATTGCCGAAGAAGACATTTTGCGCATGAAACAATTGGAAGTGATTCCATCTGTTCAGCCGGAGCATTTGGGATTGAATCCCAGATGGGAAGATGAGGAGTACCGTTTTGTGTTGGGCGAAGAAAGAGCGGCCAGAACCTGGAGCTTCAAGAGTTTGCTGGAAGCTACTGGTTTGCTGGCACTGGGGAGTGACTGTCCGGTAGTGGACAACAATCCTTTCTACGGTATTCACCGAGGTCTTACCCGGCTTCATGATGACGGCTTGCCAGAGGGAGGTTGGAACCCGGAAGAAAAACTAACCCTTCCCCAATTGCTGAAAGGATATACCATTGGTCCCGCGTATTCTGTGAATCGTGAATATGAATTGGGAACATTACAGGTAGGCAAGTTGGCGGATGTGATTATTTTGGATCGAAATCTTTTCCGGGTATCGCCAGAAGAAATTCGAGAAACCAAGGTGCTGACTACCGTCTTCGACGGAAAAATTATTTATCAAAGAGACAAATAGGGATGGGCTCTTTCCCGAGAAGGAGGACATGAATGTACGATATCGTAATCAGGGGAGGAACCTTGATTGAGCCAAAAAGAAAAATGCAAACCGTTGCCTCCATTGGTTTGAAAGACGGAAAAATAAAGGCCATTACCAGAGAGCCCATAGAAGGGAGAGAAGAAATCAATGCCACGTGGAAAATCGTATGTCCAGGTTTCGTAGACATTCATTCTCATTTGGCATATCCCCTTTATCCTGCCTGGGTCGCTGTCAAACAAGGTATTACCACTTGCTTGACGGGCAACTGTGGCATGAACAGCCACTTCCCCATCGGTGATTTTTTGGACCGGTTGGAGCAACAGGGATACCCCCTCAATATAGGGACGTTGGTAGGGCACTCCTGGAAGCTGCGGGAGTTGGCGGGGCTGGAAGATCCTTATCAAGTCGCCACGAAGGAACAAATCCAGAAGATGGTGGAGCTGGCAGAAGAGGGATTATCTCAGGGAGCCTTCGGGATTTCCTTCGGACTGGAATACGCGCCGGGATGCAAAGAAGAGGAACTGCTACCACTCTTTGAACTGGCGGCAAGATACGACAAACTGGCGCCGGTCCATATCAGGACGGATGCCTTGGACTTTGCAGTGGGCTTGCGAGAGGCCATCCACCTGATGGAAATGACAGGGGCCAAGCTGCAGGTATCCCACTTGGCATACCAGTTTGGAGTTCACCCTGAGGTTACGGAGATGGCTTTGGTAATGATTCGCAATGCCTATGAGAAAGGTCTTCCTATCATGTGTGATTCCGGAGTATATGAAGCCTTTGCCACTTTTGTACAGTCTCCGGTGTTCGATGAGGGCTGGCATAAGAGATACGGATGCGAGTTGTCTGACCTAATGATTTCCTCCGGCAAGTATACCGGACAACGTTGTACCCCTGAAATCTTCCAAGAGGTTCGAACCAATCCGGAAGAGGAAGAGACCATTGGCACCGCTTTTGTGGGAGCTATTCCCGATTTGGGCCGAGCCATCAAACCGGAATTCACCATGATCAGTACCGATGGTGGCTTGGGCGACAAACCTGGTAGCGGT
>CALFUG010000357.1 GCA_937928455.1 uncultured Clostridia bacterium | reverse complement strand
ATCACGAAAGCCTGGGCTCGGGTGAGAGTGGCTTCCGGATGGTAAAGTCCGCCCGTGTCCCCGGTAATGGCCCCCCGTTCCATCAGGGCCTCCACCGCCGCTTCATAAGATTTGCCCTGTACATCTTCCGGCAAGGCGCCGAAGGCAAACCCGGTGGTCAAAAGACACAGGATTAATAACGTGGTTAAAATTCGTACACTTGTTTTTTTCATTCCGTTCTTCCCCTTTCTTCCTACGATCCTTATATAGGGTGCTTTTTTAAGTACTAGGAGTACATCGCCGATGTGAATACCACATCCTCATATCCAGTCTTGGAAGTGGTCACCTTCACATAGTAGGAACCGCTGTTCCAGGAGTAGGTGGATGAAGTGGCCCCCACAATCAGGCCGGAACCATCATACCATTGGAAGGTGTGGGTTCCGGTGCCGGTAACGGTAACGGTAGCGGTCACTGTTGTGCCAACCGTGTTGGTTGCAATGACGATGCTCGGAGTGTCCACGGTGCTCTTGGGCATATTCTTATACATCAGCTGTACCACTTCTCCCTTGGTGATGGGAGCGGCCCAGTCGGTGACACGTACCGTCCCCGTCAAGTTATATAGCTGGGTATATTTAATGTAGTTATTGGGCCAGGTGCCATAGGCCGCCATGGTGGCATCGTTAATCCCTTTGGCCCGCAGGATGGCGGTCATTACTTCCTGGTAGCTGATGGTGCCTCCCGGATTGAACCGGCTGTTGCCCACTCCCTGCATCAGGTTCACTTCATAACATCGGTTGATGTATCCCTTGGCCCAACTATAGCCTTTCAAGTCCCCAAAGTACTGGGCCTGCTCGCTGGTGTTCAATTGGCTGACATTGTTGGTGGCTCTGGCCATAATGGCGGCAAACTCGGATCGCTTGATGGTTCGTTCCGGGTGGAACAATCCGTCCGTATCGCCGGTGATGACTCCCTTGTCCAGGAATGCCTTGGCTTGGCTGTAAAGGCTGGTGCCCTGAAGGTCCTTGGGCTGTCCACTGGTGCCACCACTGTCCCACTGAGAATAGTCGATGTCCCCAAAGGCCACACCGGTACCTCCTGCCATGGCCAAGGTGAGCAACAATGCCATCACCACCGCTAATTTCTTATTCTTCTTCATATATCGATTCCTCCCTCTTGATCCCCTAGGCAGTACTTCTTGTCCTAGAAGTAGACGTAAAAAATTCTGATTTGTTTCCGTCCCTTATTATATCCAATGCACAAGGTCTTTTCAATGAGCCGGCGCAATTGTTACCAATTTGTAATAAGTAGGGAACATGATATAATATTCTCAGAAAAAATTGCGAAATAATGGGAGGAACCAACATGGCGGAAAAGGAAATCAAACTCAGTGTGCCCAACCTGAATCCGGACATTGTGGAAAATTTACGGGAATGCATCGAAACGGGCTGGGTCAGTACAGGCGGCCGGTTTATTCAGCAATTTGAAAAAGACTTTTCCGCGTACGTAAAGGTGCCGGATGCGGTGTCCACTCAAAGCGGAACGGCGGGATTGCATTTGGCCCTCCAGGTGCTGGGAATCGGACCCGGAGATTTGGTGCTGGTTCCTACGCTCACCTTTATCGCCGCCGTGAATCCCATTCGCTATGTGGGGGCGGAGCCCTTGTTT
>CALFUG010000356.1 GCA_937928455.1 uncultured Clostridia bacterium | reverse complement strand
CCTTCGTTGGGAGAAATTGAGTCTACCAATCCCTGCGGAGAGCAGCCTCTCTTGCCTTATGAATCCTGCAATCTGGGCTCCATCAATTTGGTGCAGCATTTAAAACGGCAAGAAGACCGGTGGGTTTTAGACGAAGCAAAACTGAGAGACACGGTATATAAGGCGGTCCATTTCTTAGACAATGTGATTGATATGAACAAGTATCCCCTGCCGGAAATCGACCGGGTCACCAAACTGACCCGAAAAATCGGCCTGGGCGTGATGGGCTTCGCGGATATGCTGCTATACATGGGCATTCCCTATAATAGTGAAGAGGGAGTGGCTTATGGTGAGTGGTTGATGAAAACAATCAACGAAATCGGCCACCAGGCTAGTGAAAAACTGGCAGAGCAGAGAGGGGCCTTCCCTACCTTTTCAGAGAGCATTTACCGAAAGGGAAAACCCCTTCGCAACGGTACGGTAACCACCATAGCCCCCACCGGCACGTTATCCATTTTGGCAGGGGTATCCTCCGGTGTGGAACCGGTTTTTGCCTATGCATATGTGCGAAATGTAATGGATCAAACCAAACTGGTGGAAACCAATGAAATCTTGAAAGAGCGGTTGGAAGCAGCCGGGCTATATACGGAAGAAATGATAGAATCCATTGCGGAGCAGGGCACGCTATCAAAGGTCCCGGGAATTCCCGATGAGGTGAAAAAAACCTTTGTCTGCGCCCATGATGTTTCCCCTATCTGGCATGTGAAGATGCAGGCCGCTTTCCAGCATCATACCGACAATGCGGTATCCAAAACCGTAAACTTCCCCCACGATGCCACGGAAGAGGATGTGGCAGAGGTTTACAAGCTAGCATTTTCTCTGGGGTGTAAAGGAATTACCATCTATCGGGACGGGTCCCGGGATGAGCAGGTACTTACCATGGGCAATGGAAAAGAGAACACCCCAAAGGAGACTTCGGATGAGAAGGCCGGAACATCTGGGGAGCAGGGGGAGGAGGAAGTGATCATTCCCCGACCTCGACCCAATGTAACCATGGGCTTTACGGAAAAAGTGAAAATCGGATGTGGAAATCTATATATCACGGTGAATTACGATGAGAAGGGAATCTGCGAGGTGTTTACCAACACCGGAAGAGCCGGAGGCTGTCCTTCCCAATCTGAAGCCACCGCCCGGTTGGTGAGCATCGCCCTTCGAAGCGGTCTCAGCAGTGATGTGCTGGTGGAGCAACTTCGGGGGATTCGATGCGCCTCCACCATTCGCCAAAAGGGTTTGGGTGTAACATCCTGCCCTGATGCCATTGCCAAAACCATCGAAAAGGTCATCAAGGCATCGAAATCCGGAGGTAACGGAATTGCCATGATTGAATCCACGGCGAAAAAGGCAGCAGCCACAGTAAAAGAAGATAAAAATGTGAAATATTGTCCGGAATGCGGAAGTGTTTTAGAGCACGAGGGCGGCTGTGTCACTTGCCGGGAATGTGGTTACTCTAAATGTGGATAGTTTTCAATTGTGCTATAATATGAATATAAAATGCATTCAGTGCATTAAAAGAGGAAAATGGAGTAAGTGACGGAATTGCCCTGGAAACAGGGAATTGCTAAAGGAGGAACAAATGCGAAGACAAATTAAAAATAATGTGTCCTGGGTGGGGATTATTGATTGGGAGCTACAGGCTTTTCATGGAAATGAATATTCCACTCATAATGGATCCACGTACAATGCCTATCTGATAGAAGAAGAAAAGACTGTTTTGGTGGACACGGTTTGGGCTCCTTTTGATAAAGAGTTTGTAGAAAACCTGGCGCAGGAAGTGGACCTGTCTTCTATTGATTATATTGTGATGAACCATGGAGAAGTGGATCACAGCGGTGCTCTGCCGGAATTGATGAAAAGGATTCCCAATACCCCTATTTACTGCACAGCCAATGCGGTGAAATCCTTGAAGGGTCAATATCATCAGGAGTGGGATTTCCGGGTGGTGAAAACCGGAGATAAACTGGATGTAGGCAATGGAAAGGAACTGATTTTTGTAGAAATGCAAATGCTTCACTGGCCAGACAGTATGGCATCCTATCTGACCGGAGACAACATTCTATTCAGCAACGATGCTTTCGGCCAACATTATGCGGTGCAGGAGTTGTTTAACGACTTGGCAGACCCTTGTGTGCTGGAAGCCGAGGCGATTAAGTATTATGCCAATATATTGAATCCTTTCAACCCTATTCTTAAGAAGAAGCTGGAGGAGGTGTTGGCGCTGAAGCTCCCCATCGATATTATTGCTACCAGCCACGGTGTGATCTGGCGGGAGAACCCCACCCAGATTGTGGAAAAGTATATGGCCTGGGCCAACGATTATCAGGAAAATCAAGTAACCCTGGTTTACGATACCATGTGGAATGGCACCAAACGGTTGGCGGAGAAGATTGCAGAGGGCATCTCCCTGGAAGATCCGGAAGTGACGGTGAAGGTGTTTAATATTACCAAAAGCGACGAAAATGATTTGATTACGGAAGTGTTTCGCTCCAAAGCCGTGCTGTTGGGATCTCCCACTTTCTATAACGGTTGTATGCATACTTTGGCAGGATTTATACATCTCATGAAAGCCATGAAGTTTAAGAACAAAAAGGCGGCCGCATTTGGCTGTTATGGTTGGAGTGGAGAAAGTGCCAAGATGCTGCGTGATATGCTGGAAGGAGCCGGGTTCGAAATGGTGGCAGAAGAGCATCGTGCCATGTGGACCCCAGATCCCGAAGCGGAAGAGAAAGCGCTGGAATACGGCAAAGAATTTGCGAAGACAATTCGATAAAAACCACCATATCTTGTGTGAAAAGTCAGAAAATTACACAAGAATGAAAAAATAATACGATAAATTAGAAAGTACCCGGGGGAAATACATTGAAAAGCCATATTTTCAATGATAAAATCTTACCTGGGTGCTTTTTTATTGGGACGAAACAAGATAGCAGCGGGAGAGAGGGAACCATGACAGCACTGGTCATTGGCATAGCGGCATTTATATTATTTGGGCTTTATGATTTCAATCAAGTATTGTGGAAAAATCCGGGACTTCGATCCGGGTTTCTTTTGGGAATGTTGGCATTGGGGTTGGCAACCTTTTTCATGATTCGAGACATCCTGCCTGGCATGGATTTTGGGGTAGTTCATTGGCTGGGATTGGTAGTGGCCCTTCTTTGTTTTGGAATGCTGATGTATGTATTGTTCCTAGCACTGCCCTTCCGTGAAACCTATATTCAACAAGAACAGGGATTGAAAAATCAAGTATATGACCGGGGATGGTACGGAGTGTGCCGTCATCCCGGATTTTTGTTTTTTGCAGGAGGCTATGTGAGTCTTGGTTTTGTTTTGGGTAGCCTACAGACGTCCATCACAGTCGCTGTTTTGATTCTGCTGAATTTTTTATACATCCTGCTTCAGGATCATTGGACCTTCCCGAGAATTCTGGATGGATATGAAAGCTATCGCCAAAGAATACCATTTCTGATTCCCACCAAGGCGAGTATGCAAAGTTTGGGATCTGGCCCGAACTTCATAGGAGGAAACAAACATGAGGTTTGAAGATAAACTCAGCCAGACACCTCCCAAGGAGCTGTGGGATGAATACTGCGGATTTCTCAAGTTAGATGTTCCTTCTTATATGCGGATTCAAAATCGATTAATGGAGGAGCAGATTCAACTGTTTCTGGAAAGCCCCATGGGCAAGCAAATATCCGGAACCATGGATTCCTGTACCATTCGAGAATTCAGAGAGCGATTCCCGTTGACAACCTATCAGGATTATGCAGAAATTTTGCTGTTAAAGAAAGATGATATGTTGCCGGAGGAAGCCGTGTTGTGGCTTCAAACCACTTGGGAGGGGGGCCGATTTCCTATCAAGATTGCACCCTACAGCCAAGGCATGCTGGCCACTTTTCGGAACAACCTGCTGGCCTGTTTGATTTTGGCTACGGGGAAAGGGGAAGGAACCTTTGATATTTCCCCCCGGTATCACTTTTTGTATGGACTTGCTCCATTACCATATGCCACCGGGATTTTCCCCCGGGCATTGAACAAGGAAATCGATATCTCATTTTTGCCTCCGGTAAAGGAAGCCGAATCCATGAGCTTCAGTGAGAGGAATAAGAAGGGCTTTAAGATGGGTCTTTCTACGGGAATTGACTATTTCTTTGGATTGGGCAGCGTTCTATATTTCGTTTCTATTAGTTTTTCCAAATTGGCTGCCGGTGGTGGCGGCGGAGGCTTGTTGAAAGCGGCCCAAACCATGTCACCCACCATGATTTGGAGATATATGAAAGCAAAACAGGTATGTAAAAAAGAAGGAAGGGAAATGAAACCCCGAGATCTATTCCGACTGAGAGGCTTTATGGTGGCGGGAACGGATAACCAATGCTATAAAGACGAGTTGGAGGATTTGTGGGGCATTCGACCCATGGAGTTGTTTGCCGGAACGGAGCCCACCCTGGTGGGCACGGAAACATGGACCAGGGATGGCATGATATTTTTCCCCGATGCCTGTTTCTATGAATTTATCCCAGAGAGCGAAATGGAAAAGAATATGGAGAATCCGGCCTACGTTCCCAAGACCTGCCTGATGGATCAGGTGGTAGCGGGGGAAAAGTATGAGCTGGTGGTGTCGGTGTTGAAGGGTGGCGCCTTTATGCGATATCGGGTGGGAGATATGTACCGTTGTCTTGCCCTGTATGGGCAGGGAGATGGCGTGCGAATACCTCGATTCCAATACATCGATCGAACCCCGGATGTGATTGATATTGCAGGTTTTACCCGAATTACCAAGGCATCTATTGAATCCGTGATGCAACTTTCCGGACTTCCCATTATAGAATGGGTGGTGGCGAAAGAGTATACCCATCAAAACAAGCCTTTTATGCATCTTTATGTGGAGTTGGCTCCGGAAGAATTGGCCCATCGGGCATCCACCCGGGAAATTCTAAGAGACCATCTTAGCATATACTTTAAATACCTGGATCAGGATTATCAGGACCTGAAAAGAATTCTGGGAATGGATCCTCTGGAAATCACAATTTTAAAGTGCGGAACCTTCCAGACATATTACCGGCAGGAGAATTCTGCCATCCGACAGGTTAATCCAAAGCCCATGCAATTACAACGATTGATGGATATTCAGGAAGAGGTTTGGAGCAGTCAAGGAGGTGATGTGGTATATGAGTAGTTATGCTTTTATTCCCATCATTGCCTTGTGTTGTTACGGGTTTTTGTTGCTGGCCTTTGTGGCGGCGAAAAAAACCAAGGTTATCCGGGCATTCATTATTATGTTGGTCAGCGGTGTGCTGTGGACCGGTGGTAGTTTCTTCATGAGGATGCAATATCCCCCCACGGAGGAATTTTGGTTTCACGTGTCGGTTTGGGGATTGCTGCTGATTACTTATTCCTTTATGTTGTTTGTCCGGGATTTTGTGGGAAGTACCCCTCGATTAATGGACCGGTTTTGGGGTCTGGGAGTCCTGGTGATTGGAACCATCAACACGTTTACGGGTATCTTTATTGCCATGCCGACGATTCATACCGATGTTTCCGGGAATGTGGGATTTGTGTATACCATTACCTGGCCTGTGGTCTTTCTGTTTATTTTATGTGGCGGCATGGTGGTGGAAATGTTCCGTCACATTATATACTGCTTCCGGCACGATACGGCGAGAAGGAAGCAATTCACGTCCATATCAGTAGGGATTGCCGCCATCTTCATTGGCCATGTCATTCTGATGCTACCGCCTTTCCAAGGTATCCCGGTGGATATTGCCTCCGGTCTTATTATGGTATTTTGTTTATTCTACGCATTGTATCGAAGGCGTCTTTTCCGTTTGACCCTGTTGGTTTCGAAGGGGAGTAGCTATGCCATTGTAGCCCTGATTTCTGTATTTGTATTTTCCAATCTGGTATTGCCTCTGGATCGATTGGTGGCTCGGTATTTTGTGGTGTCCACAGAGCAAAAGGTGATGATGATTGCTGTGGCCTTCAGCATATTTGCCCTGCTAACCCATACTGTGGTGAAAAAATTTATCGATGGCGTTTTCATTCGGGAAGAAATATTAAGGGCGGAGCATTTAAAGAATTTCAGCTATTCCGTTACCAAGACTTTGAAAATATCGGAAATCATGGAGCAGTTGGTCACACTATTAGAAGAGACCTTGCTGGTCCGAAGCGCATATATTTTTGTTAGCAAGGGCGAGGGTCTGCCCTATGCCATGGTACATTCCGATAATCCACTGGATAATAAATCCATCCGTTTTCAGCAGGACAACCCCATCGTGGTCCATTTAAAGGAGAAAAGGGAATGTCTCTTTATGGAAGATTTGAGGAGATTTCCGGGGTTTCGAGCCTTGCGGGAAGAAGAAAAAAGGGTGCTGCGGGATATGGAGGTGGAGTGTTTTGTTCCCCTGCTGGAAGGACAGACTCTGGTGGGTATTATCTTTCTCACTTCCAAGGAGCGAGGGAACCGATATAACTTCGATGACATCAGCTTCCTGGAATCCGTTTCTGCCATCGCTTCCATTGCCTTAAAAAACTCCACTTTATATGAAAAGGTGTATCAGGAAGCCCGCACCGACGATTTGACCGGCCTGTTGAATCGAAAGTGTTTTTACGAAACATTGGAGGAAGAATTCCAGAAGTGTGGGGAAACCGGCCTTGCGTTGATGTTGATTAATCTGGATGATTTTAAACTATACAATCAACTCTACGGCAACAAGGAAGGGGATTTGGCGTTAACGCGGATTGCCTCCATCCTAGAAGCCAGTGTGGGTACCGGTGGTTCAGTGGCCAGATACAATGCCAAGGAATTCGGTGCCATTCTGCCGGGATATGATTTGCTATCGGCGAAGAACCTGGCAAAGGGGATTCATCGACAGATATTAGAAATGAATCAAAAGTCTCCGGACCATTCCATGAAGGTGTTAACCGCCAGCATTGGTATATCTGCTATCCCGCATACCGCCAGCACCACGAAGGAATTGATTGAAACCGCGGATTTGGCCGTATTTCAAGCGAAAAAAAGCGGAAAAAATGCATTGGCCCTCAGCTCCGGAATAGTGGAACGAATGGATGGAACCCAAGTGAGCCTGGAAGTGGATCATCAAGATATTTATTCCGGCTACGCTTCCACGGTATATGCTTTGTCTGCAGCCATTGATGCCAAGGATCATTACACTTTCAATCATTCCAATAACGTATCCTACTACGCCACAGAGCTTGCCTATGGAATCGGTTTGGGGGATGATGCGGTAGAAATCATTCGGGAAGCGGCATTGCTTCATGATATTGGGAAAATCGGCATCAGTGAAAACATCTTGAACAAGCCGGGGCAATTGACCGATGAAGAGTACTTGTTGATGCAAGGCCATGTGGAGAACTCCGTCAGCATTATCCGGCATTTGCCTTCTCTGGACTATGTTATTCCGGCGGTTATCGGACATCATGAATGGTACAATGGGAGAGGATATCCCCGAAGAATTTCGGGAGAGGACATTCCGTTATCCGCCCGTATTCTATGCATTGCCGATGCCTTTGATGCCATGATATCCCTGAGGCCTTATAAAGATGCCTACAGTGTGTTCTATGCCCTTCAGGAATTAGAGAAGAAGGCGGGCCAACAATTCGACCCGAGACTGGTAGCGGTGTTCCTGCAGTTGGTCTCTGAGGGGAGAATCGAGCCCCGAGTGGGGGTAAAATCCAGTTCGCTATAGGGAAAATCCAAATCGAGAGAGGCTTTGTGTACGGGGCCTCTTTTTTGTACGATGCTTTACCCAGGGGTCCCGTGACAGGCTCTGG
>CALFUG010000355.1 GCA_937928455.1 uncultured Clostridia bacterium | reverse complement strand
GAATCGTTGATACCGGAAGCATTGGCCGCCGTTACCGTACCATCCTTCTTAAAAGCAGGTTTTAACTTGGTCAATCCCTCAGCCGTGGTGCCATATTTGGGGAACTCATCCGTATCAAATACGATGGGATCTCCCTTTCTTTGAGGAATTTCAACAGGAACAATTTCATCCTTGAATTTCCCGGCTTTGATGGCCGCTTCGGCTTTCTGTTGAGACGCCGCCGCAAACGCATCCATCTCTTCCCGCGTCAATCCCCATTGTTCTACAATATTCTCTGCGGTGATGCCCATGTGATATTTGTTAAATACATCCGTCAATCCGTCATACACCATCATATCCACCAACTTGGTGTCTCCCATTCGAGCACCCCAACGAGTGGCATTGCTTAGGTAAGGCGCTTGGGACATATTTTCCACTCCACCGGCCACGATCACATCCGCATCTCCGGCTTTAATTATTTGTGCCGCCAGGGAAACAGATCGTAGCCCGGAACCGCACACCTTGTTCAAGGTCATGGATGGAATTTCCTTGGGTAAACCAGCCTCCATCGCGACTTGTCTTGCGATATTCTGGCCTAATCCACCTTGTAGAACACACCCCATGATGACTTCATCCACCATTTCCGGCTTTACACCGGCACGGTTCAATACTTCCTTCACTACCACTGCCCCTAGTGTAGAAGCGGGAGTGTCCTTCAGCGTTCCCCCGTAGTTTCCTACGGCTGTTCTTGCTGCACTTACAATTACTACATCTCTCATACGATCCATCCCTCCTGTTTCATTTTTTTATATAAATTATACTGTATACTTGGCATGATATAAGCAAAAATTTATCTCTTTTATCATACTACATCGTTAAAATAATTGCAAACACCAGAGAAATTCCGATGTAATGAACACCACCCCGTAGTTCCCCTATTCCTTACACGTTACAATGTATTTCTCCACCAACTTCACCGGCTTGTATGATAGCTTAGCCTTCCTTAAATTGGGGATTCCCATGTCCTCTTCCCGGTTAATGAACTTAAAGTTCTTGGCCACCGCCTTGCAAAACTCGTTGTTGATGGCTTGATAAAGACCCCGATAGTTAATGTTGGCCTTTTCCACATGCTCCGTAATGGTATTTCGATTCAACCGGCCGCCGATGGCAATGGCTTCCATTTTTCCACAAATCCGAATGGCACCGGCCAAATACCCCACCGCCTCCAGATTGTGAAGCACATCGCTCATGGCTTCCGCTTCCATCTCCAACATCACTCTTTCATGCTCCGGCACATCCTTTCGGGCATTAAACTCCTTCAAGAACTCCATGGCTTCATCCGCCATGGCGGAGGTTAATTCCTCATATTCATACTCGAAATTTTTATGAAAGAAATTCAAGTGATTCTTCTTGGCGTGGTAGTCTCTACCTTTAAGATCAATCAAGTCCTGAACCAAATACAGGTAGTCATAGTTAGGTCGGTCATCGATGTATTTCATCTCTCCCGGGCAAGCTTCCTTTACCAAATCCAGCATATGAATCGGCATTAACCGTATGCTAAAAGGAGCATCTATCTGATGAAATCGTTCCCGGGCCATATAGAGAGTTTCCTTTAGTTTTTCCTTATCATACTCCCCGGTTCGAGTCAGGGGAGGAAACAAAAATGGAAGCTCAATACCGTCCTCCAACTCCAGGTGGGACAATCCGGATATGCATAGGTAGTCGCCCAACACCTCCCAACGAAAATGATTAATATCCCGCCACATATATAAGGAAGAATAGGATAGCCCGGATGTTTTATAATCAAAGCCGTAAAGATATTCCTCCAAAATAGGTCGGTTCTCCAAGGTAATTTCGTTTTCCAATATATGCATCTACTTCACCAGTTTGGATATGTTTTTGAAACAAGGATCTTTGGCATCTCCCACCAATTCGAACAGGGCAGATTCCACTGTGGTGCCCACGCATCCTGCTTCTACCATCCGCCTTCCTGCAAATTTCTTGTCTGT
>CALFUG010000354.1 GCA_937928455.1 uncultured Clostridia bacterium | reverse complement strand
GGTATAGAAAAAGAGGATATACAGAGAGGCACGGTGGTAACGGAAAAAGGAAAAGTCACTTCCCAGCGACTACTGGATGGAGAGGTGCGTATGGTGCCGGGAGAAGAGCCTCTGACCCATAATCAAAGAGTGCATTTTCATACGGGGACTTCTTCGGTGATAGCTCGGGTTCGGATATTGGGCAAAGATGAAATATTGGGAGGTGACAATGGATACGTTCAACTTCGTTTAGAAGAGCCCGTAGTGGTTCTGAGAGGTGACCGATTTATCCTTCGTTCTTACTCGCCAGTTCGTACCATCGGGGGCGGCGAGGTGTTACTTCATACCACTCAACATCGCAAACGTTGGGATCAAAACGCACTGGGTACCATGGACATGTTGGCACCGGGAAAAGAAAAAATGCTGGTGCAATCCATTTTTGAAGAGGCCAGGGGGCCCGTCACCATTTCCGCATTAAAAGAAAAAATATTGGTTCCGGAAGAGAACATCAGCTTGCTACTGGATGCGATGCAACAGGAAGGAGATATTCTGTTCCTGGAAAGTGCAAAGAGCTATGTCAGTAGAAGATGGTATGAAGAATCGTATGCAAGCATCGAAAAGCAAGTGGGTGTTTATTTGAACAAATATCCATATCGGTACCGCATTCCCAGAGAAGAAATAAAAAGCAGAGTGTTTCCCAAACTATCTTCCAAAGAAGTATCCGACTTACTGAAACACATGGAGATGGAATCAAAACTTATGGTTCATGGAAACCAAATTGGGGTAAAGGAGAAAGAAAGAGTTCAAGAAATATTCAATCGAAAAGATGTGGGGCTAGTGCAAGAAGCCTTCTCGAAAGAGAGCTTAACAGTATTGTCTATTCATTCCCTTCTGGATGAAGTTTTCTTTGATACAGTGATAGCAGAAGAAATCATTCGTTTCTTGTTAAAACAAAAGATGATTGTGGAAATCGGGGATGGGCTGTACACCAAGCCTGAAGCATTAAAGATGGCATATGAAAAAATGAGAAACTATTTGGATTCCAACCCTACCATTTCCGCAGCACAGCTTCGTGATTTATTAGAAACCGGTAGGAAGATAGCCATTTTGTATCTGGAGTATTTTGACGAAAAGCAAATCACCATAAGGCAAGGGAATGATCGGGTGAAGGGTGCAAGGTATAATGAATTGGAGGAGGGAACAGATATATGATGACGAAAGTACCGGGAGTTATTCCGAAGAAAGAAGC
>CALFUG010000353.1 GCA_937928455.1 uncultured Clostridia bacterium | reverse complement strand
GGGAAAGAGATTCTTTTGGAGGGCCAGTTGGGTGCCCTGAAGGATATCGATCATGGCATTTATCCCATGGTGACCTCCTCTTCCACCTTGGCGGCATTTGGTGCCATGGGTGCAGGAATTCCTCCTTATGAAATTAAGGATGTTATCACGGTGGTGAAGGCCTATTCCAGTGCGGTAGGGGCGGGTCCCTTTGTCAGCGAAATATTTGAAGAGGAAGCCGAAGAACTGAGAAAAAGAGGAGGAGACGGGGGAGAGTATGGCGCTACTACTGGTCGTCCCAGACGGGTGGGCTGGTTTGATGGTGTGGCCACCCGATATGGATGTCGTATCCAGGGAGCTACCCAAGTGGCGCTGACCGTATTGGACCCCTTGGGATATTTGGATGAGATTCCCGTGTGTGTGGGATATTATCTGGATGGGGAAGTGATCAATGATTTTCCCAGCACCGCCAAATTGTATGAGGCCAAGCCGGTGTTAAAGGTGCTTCCGGGATGGAAGACAGACATTCGGGGGATTCGGGAATTCCATCAGCTGCCCATTCCTTGCCAGAACTATATTCGAGAGGTGGAAAAGCTAATCGGCTATCCCATTACCATGGTGAGCAACGGGCCGGGGAGAGAAGATATCATCATAATGCCGTAGAAGGATTTCGTGGAAGAACAAATCCACATGTATTTAGCAATAGCACCATCCTATATGTCAGGTGTACCATCTAGGACCTTCGTAATGCATATAATGGATAGGATGAAATGATTCGCAGAGGAAGGATAGAAAAAGAATGAATACGGAAAGAAAGTTTGGCACAGTGGTTCGCGGCCTTCGTGGTCCCATCATTCGTCAAGGAGACGACCTGAAGAAAATCCTGGTGAACACGTTTTTGGAAGCAGTGGAGCAGGAGCAGATTCCCCTTAACAATCGGGACATACTTTGCGTAACCGAGGCGGTGGTAGCCAGAGCCCAAGGGAATTACGCCACCATTCATCAGATTGGAGAAGATGTGCGAGAGAAGTTGGGGGGAAAGACCATCGGCGTTATTTTTCCTATTCTGAGCCGAAACCGATTTGCCATTTGTCTTCGCGGGATTGCCCGGGGTGCCGAGAAAATTGTATTAATGTT
>CALFUG010000352.1 GCA_937928455.1 uncultured Clostridia bacterium | reverse complement strand
CCGTAGCTCTTCAGCCATGCTTTCAACCACCGGGAATCACATCTGGCTAAATCCCCGATAGTATGAATCCCCAACCGTTTTAGCTTCTGTTCTGTGGCATGGCCCACCATGAAAAGTTCTCTCAATGGAAGGGGCCACATTTTTTCTTCCACTTCCCAGGGGAACAATGTATGCACCCGATTCGGCTTCTCCAACTCCGAGGCCATCTTTGCCAAAAGCTTATTATGGGATACGCCCACATTCACCGTAAATCCCAATTGCCTTTTGATGCGCTGACGAATTTCATGTGCCACCTCAATGGCTTCTTCATCGTTTCCCTGCCATTCCAGATAGCATTCATCTATACTGTACCGCTGAATCTTATCGCTGTATTCCTTCAGTGTCTCCAACATGGCATTGCTGCAAAGAAGATACAAGTCATAATTCGGAGGATAAATCACCAGACCCGGGCACTTTCGTAGCGCCTCTATCACTGTTTCCCCGGTTTGGATTCCTTTTCTTTTCGCAGGAATGGATCGAGCCAGAATGATTCCATGGCGAGTGGCTTGGGTTCCCCCGATGGCAGAGGGAATATCCCGCAAGTCAATAGAACTTCCCTTCTCCAACAGGAAAGCCGCTGTCCAGCTTAAATATGCTGAATTAGCATCCACATGCATAATCGCCATCGGTACCCCTCCTTCCGTAGCCTTATTATATAGAACATACGTTCTTTTGACAAGGCCAAAAACGCCCCATGCCTCCGGAAAAAGCTTCCCTCTGGAGGGAGTGTCCTCTTAAGGGTTTATTGACATATGCCGTTTTCGATGTATAATATAATGTGAGTGAATTGTTCGCATTAAGACATTAGAATCAGGAGGTTGTTATGAAAATTGCATTACCCGTTACTGAAAATCATTCCGGAGGAAATGTATGTCCTTCCTTTGGCCGAGCCCCCTACTATCTTTTCTATGATCCGGATTTAGAGCAGGAAAACTATTTAGAAAACCCGGCCGCAAATAGTCCCGGAGGTGCAGGGATTCAAGCCGCCCAATTTTTAGTAAATCAAAAGGCTACGGTAGTGCTGACCCCCCGACTGGGGGAAAATGCCGCCCAAGTTCTTAAGGGAGCCGCTCTTCTTATTTACCAGACCAATTCTGAGTCCATTCAAGAATCCATTCTGGCTTTCCAGGAAAACCGGCTAAACCCCCTAGATGAAATTCACCCGGGATTTCATAACCACGGAGAGAAATAATATGAGAATTGCCGTTTTAAGTGGGAAGGGCGGTACCGGGAAAACCTTGCTCTCCGTTAATTTAGCTGCTGCGGCCAAAGAATCGGTATATGTGGATTGTGACGTGGAAGAACCCAATGGTCACTTATATTTCAAGCCATTGATTATTACGGCGGAAAAAGTTCACGTTCCCCTTCCAGTTGTAGATCCCGGGAAATGTACCGGTTGTGGAAAGTGTGTGGACTTTTGCCAATTTCATGCCCTGGCGCACACCGGAAAGAGTTTGATAATTTTTGAAGACATCTGCCACTCCTGTGGTGGTTGCCTCTTGGTTTGCCCGGAAAATGCCTTGACGGAAAAAGACAAAGAAGTGGGACAAGTAACTTTGGGTATTTCCGAACAAGTCACCGTCCTATCAGGAGAAATGAACATCGGAGAGGCCTCTGGAATCCCTCTGATACACAAACTTCTTGAGAATGCCACCACCTACAAAAACTATACCTTTGTTGACTGCCCCCCTGGCAGCGCCTGCATTGTAATGGAAAGCATTCAGGACGCAGACTACTGCCTTTTGGTGGCAGAGCCTACTATTTTTGGAGCTCATAACTTAGCCATGGTGGCAGACCTGGTCTCCCTCTTTTCCATCCCTTTCGGTGTGGTTCTCAACAAGGATCTCCCCGGGGAAAATCCATCCGAAGCTTATTGCAAAGAAAAAGGGTTTCCCATTCTGGCCCGGATCCCCTTCGATCAAAAGCTGGGAGAAATAAATGCCCAGGGGAAAATACTGGTTCGCGAAGATCCCAAATGGGAAAAAATATTTTCTCATATCCTGGATACCATTCATCGGGAGGTAAAGCATGAAACAATTGCTCATTCTAAGCGGTAAAGGAGGCACTGGAAAAACCACGGTGGCCGCAGGGCTTATCCGTTTATCACAGGCACCGGCATTTGCCGATTGCGATGTGGATGCCCCCAATCTTCATCTGGTGATTTCTCACCAGACTTCCCCGGAAACCAGGGACTATTTTGGTCTCCCGAAAGCCCTCATCAACCCGGAGAAATGTGTGGGTTGTGATTTATGTCGTCAACATTGTAGATTTGGAGCCATAAACGTTGAAGAAACCTACAAAGTAGATTATTATAAGTGTGAGG
>CALFUG010000351.1 GCA_937928455.1 uncultured Clostridia bacterium | reverse complement strand
TTTGGAGCCATAAACGTTGAAGAAACCTACAAAGTAGATTATTATAAGTGTGAGGGATGTGGAGTTTGTCAATTTGTCTGTCCGGAAGCGGCCATACGAATGGAGCCTTCCAAAGCCGGCGATTTAATGCTGTACCAAGAAGACCATGTTTTTTCAACGGCACAGCTGAAAATGGGCAATGGAACTTCAGGCATGCTGGTAACGGAAGTGAAAAAGCAGTTGCAAAAGAATCCCTTGGCCAAAGACCTGGTCATCATAGATGGTTCGCCGGGAATCGGATGCCCCGTGATTGCCTCCATCAGTGGCGTTGATTTGGTGTTAGTCGTAGCAGAGCCTTCTCTTTCCGGCATAAGTGACATGATTCGGATTTTGGCGACTGCCAAGAAATTCAAAACGAAATCTTTGGTTTGTGTCAATAAACACGATATCCATTCAGAAAACACCCACCGCATCGAAACATATTGTCAGGAGCATAGCATACCTTTCATCGGAAAAATACCCTATGATCCCATGGCTGTTTCTGCCATAAATCAAGGCCGAACCATCGTAGATCAACCCTGTCCCTCCGGGGAAGCTTTGAAATCCATATACCAACATACTCTGTCCTATCTTTAACACAACCAAAAGGAAGGAAGCCTTATGATTATTACAACTTTGGTGGAAAATACTTGCCACCTCCCCCAACTTTCTTCAGAACACGGGCTTTCACTGTATGCAGAAGCTTTGGAAAAAAAGTTTCTCTTCGACTTAGGTCAGGGAGACCTTTTTCTACGTAATGCAAAGGAACTGAAGGTAGCGATTCAGGATGTGGATTTTGTCATCATATCCCACGGACACTACGACCACGGGGGTGGCTTAAGGACCCTCTTCCATGAACTCCCCCATGTCCCAGTCTATATTCGAGAAACTGCTTTCGGCAATTATTATACCAACGGTCCGGATGGAGACGAGCAGTACATTGGATTGGACAAAACCTTGCTAGAATCTTCCCAGGTAATATTGACTCCCCGCCGATTGGAAATACATCCTGGAATCGAACTGTTTTCAGGGGTGCGCGGATCGGATTTCAATCCCTCTGGAAATCGTCAACTTCTTATGGATACGGAAGGAGCCTTAACACCAGACACCTTTGACCACGAACAAAATCTCATTGTGACAGAAGGTAAAAAAACCTTTCTTTTTGCCGGGTGTGCCCATCGAGGTATCGCCAATATCATGGAACAATTTTATCGATTAAAGAGACACTACCCCACTTATGTCATCGGGGGATTTCACCTATACAGCCGGGCCAAGGGTGTAAGCGAAGAGCCGGAACGAATTACTGCCCTGGGAGAATACCTAAGAGACAAACCCACCATTTACTATACATGTCACTGTACCGGCTTACCGGCCTACCAACAACTTAAGGAACAATTAGGGGAACAGATTCATTATCTGTCCACCGGTTCCCACATCACAATTTAGGAGGAGAACAAATGAAAATCGCAGTTGCTAGTGAACGAGACCAAGTTACCCAACATTTTGGCCATTGTATCAACTTCAATATCTACGAGGTAGATGACAGCCAGATTATCAAAGCAGAATCCATTATGAATCCGGGCCACAAGCCGGGGTTTCTACCGCTTTTTCTTTCGGAGCAAGGAGTGGATGTGATTATCGCCGGTGGAATGGGCGGCGGAGCCGTAGACATTTTCAATCAGAAGGGTATCCAGGTAATTTTAGGGGCCTCTGGCTCTTCAGAGAAAGCTGTGGAAGCTTTTCTGAAAGGAGAACTGGTCTCAACCGATTCCATTTGCCACGACCATCAACACCATGGCGAATGTTAGGGGTTGGACTATGAACAAAGAAGAAAAAGCACTAGAAGTAAGAAATATGGCCGGGAATTATTTTAAGGAAGGCTTTAACTGCACAGAATCTATTTTTATGACCTTTCGGGAAGAGTTGAGCCCCGACATGAATCCGGATACCGTGAAGCTTTTTACCGGTTTTGGAAGTGGCTTGGGAGAAGCCGGCTGCCTTTGCGGCGCCTTAACTGGTTCCATCGTGGCCATCAATATGCTGGCAGGGCGTACGGGTTTGTCAGAGAGCAGAGACCCTGCCTACAACTTGGCTCAGGAGTTTCATAATCGGTTTGAAGAAAAATTCGGTGCCACTTGCTGTCGCGTACTAAACCAACATCCCTTTGAAACCCGAGAGCATTTAACCACTTGCTTGAAAATAACCGGAAACACCGCCAAGCTTCTCATGGAGTTTTTACAAGAGAAAAACTTGGTAGAATAATCCGACACTACAAGGAAGCTCGATTGCCTTACCATAAAAAAACTCCCTATTTCGGGAGTTTTTCTTGTATATATGCAACGGCTTCCAATGCCGCCACCGTTCCATCTGCCGCAGCCGTGGTTAGCTGCCGCACTCTCTTCTGCCTGCAATCCCCGGCAGCAAAAATCCCGGGTTTGTTGGTGCTACACTGTGGGTCGGTAATAATATATCCCTCTTCATCTAAAGATACTAGAGAAGAAAAAGGCTGATTGTTGGGAATCTGCCCCGCCAATATAAAGAGGCCGGATACAGAAAGTCGTTCTTCACGTTCTTCCACCAAGTGGCGGATTACCACACCCTCCAATTCTTCATCCCCATGAAGTTCCTTCACTACTGCAGAGGTTATCATTCGAACATTTTTCTTACCTTTCACCCGTTGCCATAGAGCTTCTTCCCCTCGAAAGGACTCCCTGCGATGCACAAGAATCACCTCTTTACAGTAACCGGCCAAGGATTCGGCACCTAACAAGGCCGTATTTCCGCCTCCCACCACAGCCACTCGTTCACCGGTATAAAAAGCCCCGTCACATATGGCACAATAGGATACTCCTTTGCCAGATAAGCGTTGTTCATCGGATAAACCCAAGGCGCGATGGGATACACCGGTGGCTAAAATAATGGCTTTCCCCCAATATTTCCCTTGGTCGCTATCCAACCAAAACCCTTGTTCTCCTTCTCCTATATCCGCAATCTTCACCAAGTCAATTTCCGCACCAAAGGAAATGGCCTGGTCGTAGAGCTGGTCTGAGAACTCTGCACCGCTAATGGTAGAAAACCCCGGATAGTTTTCTATCCGGGGAGAATAACTAATCTGCCCGCCAATGTTGGAGCCTTCCAACACCAACACACTTTTCCCTGCTCTCGCTGCGTAAATGGCGGCCGTCAACCCGGCACAACCAGCACCTACTACAATGATGTCTTTCATAACCAACCTTTCGATTTATCGAGCTTCCGCAAACAACTTAATGTTGGATGCATTAATAAAGTGATCCACTTTTTGATGGTCTACCACTACCACCGTAGGGGCTTGCTTCACCTTTAATTTCTTGGCCAATTCACGGTCTTCTTCCGCATCCACTTGCTGAAAGGCAATTCCGGATTTTTCCAGGAAAGTTTTCGCCAACTTGCAATTGGGACAAGACTTGGTGGTAAAGAAATAGACGCCTTGATCCGGCATTTCCGAAATAACATCATGATGAGAACCCTTCGACAGAGAAGTAGCGGCAATTTCACCGTTCCCCACCTGGCGAGACATTTCCGGCTGATATAGCTTTCGTTCCTTGTATTCCTGAGATTTTCCTTCATTCCAGTTTTGTACCGGTCGATAGTATCCGGTAATTCTACTGTACACTTCCGTGTTCTCGTTACACAAAGGACATTGGAAATGTTCCCCGGCAATATATCCATGGTTCTTACACACCGAATAGGTAGGTGACATGGTGTAGTAAGGCAGTCGGTAATTCTCTGCAATCTTTCTTACCAGTGATGCGGCAGCCTGAGGGGAAGGTAACTTCTCTCCCAGAAAGGCATGGAACACCGTTCCGGATGTGTAGAGGGTCTGAAGTCCATCTTGAATGTCCAAGGCCTCAAAAATGTCTTCCGTGTAGCTGACCGGAAGATGAGAGCTATTTGTATAATAAGGAGTTCCGCCCGGCTCGCTGGCAGTAATGATGTCCGGATACTGTTCTACGTCATGTTTGGCCAATCGGTATGTGGTGGATTCCGCCGGAGTCGCTTCCAGATTGTAGAGATCCCCATACATTTCCTGATAATCAGACAGCCTTTCTCTCATGTGGTTCAGCACTTCCTTGGTAAAGCCCTGTGCATCCTCATGTGTCATATCTTTTTGAACCCAAGCTGCGTTAAGACAGGCCTCGTTCATTCCCAATAGACCAATGGTGGAAAAATGATTCTCGAAGCTTCCCAAGTACCGTTTGGTATAAGGATAAAGCCCTTCCTCCAAAAGTCGGGTTATGATGGTCCGTTTCACCTTCAGGGATCGAGCCGAAATATCCATCATCTTATCCAGGCGCCGATAAAATTCTCCCTTGTCTTTTGATAGATACGCCAACTTGGGCATATTGATGGTAACCACCCCAATAGACCCCGTACTCTCTCCGCTGCCGAAGAA
>CALFUG010000350.1 GCA_937928455.1 uncultured Clostridia bacterium | reverse complement strand
AAGCCTCTACGGCAAGCGCTTCTTTCGGCAGGGTGTATGTTGCTTCATAGGAAATGGAACTGCCCGGTGCCCAGTCTTGTTGCCACTCACCGGCGCTGTTCTTCCATACAAAAACCACCCCGGTATCCAGTCGATGATGCACCACTTCTACTGTAGCTCCATGGGCTGCAGGAAGCGCCGGCCAGGATGTAAATCCCAAAAGCAATGCCATGATTCCTGCCAGGAGCTTCCTTTTCCACCTTGTCCCCCTTGCCCTGCTTGCCCATTTCATGTTGCCCCTCCTTTAAAATGGATAGGGAACCAACATCATGGTATCGCTGGTTCGGGTGAAATATCCAATGTACTCAGCAGCAGGAAGAGAGGAGCCGGGCGTTGCCCCGGTAACCCAGTACAAGGTGGACAGGGCATCGGAGGTGCGGATGACCCGATGATCCTGAACCAATACCACCACTCGGGCCGGATCTTTGGGAAACACCCGGAACCCTTCCGTACCCCAAGCGTTTCTCATCCGTTCATACTGGTAGGGATCCTTTTCTTGAATCCACACGTATTTCACATCTTTCAGCAAAGGAAGTTCCTCCTTGTTTCGGATGAAATCCTCCAGGGGAAATATGCTCTCTTCCCGGGGAAGTTCTGGCACCTTTTGAACCTCTTCTTTTTTCGCCTGAACCAAACGGTCCACTACGGCGGTAGCCTCGGCTCTGGTTAAACCCCCTTCCGGTCGAAAAGTGCCATCCGGATAACCGGTTATAATACCCCGGTAAAGTCCCAGCACCATGGCATACTCATCCGGATCATGGGGAGATATATCCCATAATGTTTCCCGAAGCTGTTGATGGCCGGGAATAGGACCCTGTTCCAAGGCCTTGCTGGCCATCACCATCATGTCTCTTCGAGAAATGGGATGGGGCAGGGCTTTGTGGGAAATTCTTCCCTCATGAATATATCCCAGCACCTCCCCCTTCAAATAGTAAGGGAGGGCCCAATGGCTTTCCGGAGCGAAACTTTGCCCCGGGTCCTTGCCTCCCTGGGCCAACACCAGCATCTTAATAAACTCTCCATAGGTCAATGGATTCTCCGGCCGGAAGGTCCCGTCCGGGTGACCAGACAACCATCCTCTTTCCGTTAACCTTTCAATGTAAGAGGCCGCCCAATGGGAGTCGGCAACATCCGGATATACCGCCTCCGCATAAACCGGATTCCCTGGCATAATGCTGCTACATTGGGGAAGAAGCAATACCATCAAAAACAGCAAAATCACTCTTCCTCCCAGCCTGTATGCACTTTCCCGGCGACGCAGTTTTTTATGGTTTCTCATAAGCCTTCTCTCTCTTCTTTTCCTCGGGCAGGTTTCCTGTGGAGTCATTCTACCTTTCCTCTATTCCACCCGTCAATTTGCGGAAAAGCGACAAAAAAAGAGAGGCATAATTACCTCTTTAATTATTGATAAATCAAACCGAAAAACTCAACACGAGTATTTATTTAATCTTTTCCTTACTTACTCTTTAAGCGCTGTTACGGGAATCACATACACCCCATCCTCTCTCTTATATGCCGCCATGGAAAGTCCACAAATAACGCACAATACCTCCGGAACTCTAGTGTCTGATTTTCTTTCTTCCATATATCTTTTCATCGCCAATAGTTTTGCGGCAGCTTCATCTATTTGATTAACCCCCAGTTTTATTTCAAAAGCTCCCCATTTCCCGCTGGGCATTTCTACAATGGCATCAATTTCATCACCACTATCGAAATGCCGATAGTGAAATACTTTTCCTTCACTGGCTTCTGTATATATCTTCAAATCTCTTATAACCATCGATTCAAAAATAAATCCAAATAAACTTAAGTCACCCAATAGCTTCTCCT
>CALFUG010000349.1 GCA_937928455.1 uncultured Clostridia bacterium | reverse complement strand
TCAGTAAAGCCGGTGCGGTGGGCATGATGCAAATTATGGAAAAGACGGGAGTCGGTTACGGTTTATCCAAGGAAGACTTGTTGAATCCCAAGAAGAATATAGACTTTGGTGCCAGCTATTTTGCCGGGCTGATGGATGGATACAAGGGGGACCGTATTCGAGCCCTCTCTGCATATCAAATGGGAATCCCCAAGGAAAACCTGGGCGGGTATGAACCCACCTACGCCAATACCATCATGTGGGCCCACGATAATCTGACTTCCTATCTGAAGCGGAACGGATTTGTATAGTAAGTAAGGAAATGCTATTTCATCACCAAGCTTTCCCGGAAAAGGGGAAGCATCACGTAGCTTTGCTCCCGCAAGTGTTGAATGATGGTGGGCAAAGCCCCCAGAGAGGCGGAATTAAAATCGTGCATTAACAGTACAGCGAAGTCTTTGGAGGTGGCCTGCGGCATCACATAATTGTAGGCATCTTCCAAGGTCAACCCCCGGATTTCTGCGTCCCGGGTCAACGCGTTCCAATCCACATAACCATAGCCCCCTTCATGGAGTGCGTTTACGCACTCCTCTTTGATTCCTCCCGCCGATCGAATGCCCCCGGGGAACCGAAAAACTTCGGGTTTGAACTGGAAGTTTTCCCACAGGAAAGTATCCAATCTCTTAACATCCGCAATGAAGCTTTGAGTACTATCGTAGAGGCCATTCCGAATCCGGTGGCTGTAGCTGTGATTCCCCATGGTATGGCCTTCGGCTAGGATGGCTTCGTATACATCCAGATAATCCGGCTTGCCCAGCACGAAAAAGGTAGCCAGAACATTTTCTTCTTCCAGCACCCGCAAATATTCATAGGTGAGTTGAAAAGGTCCATCGTCAAAGGTCAGGTAAGCCACTTTGTAGGGGCTGGTGCCGTCGGCTACCTGCTGCTCCAGTGTGGCGGCCGCTTCAAAGTATCTTTCCTTGGCCAAGTCCCGTTGCTGGGGAAGGGCCTCAAGCTGTTCTTTTTCTTGTTCCAGCTGATTTACCTGATCTCGAAGAACCAAGGTGTCTT
>CALFUG010000348.1 GCA_937928455.1 uncultured Clostridia bacterium | reverse complement strand
TCAATATACTGCGTGCCGTCAATTTCATATGCCTGCATAGCCGGAAAAAAAAAAGAGCTGGCCATGATAAAATCATGCAACTTTCCTTCTGGAATCTCATCGATAAACAGACGAACACCTTCCAACACCTGCTTTTCTTTTAGATTGGGCATTTTCGCCGTAACCAATCCATATAGCACGGGAGAGGATCGTATCTTTACCTCTTCCACATATTTTCGAAGAAGTTGGTTCAACCCTTGGGTTCCCACACCCTTATGTACAAATATTTCTTTTAGATAGAGAAGTGCATCCTCCGGTTTCATGGCGCCGCTTTTCCGGCTATCACTTTCCGGGTCCTGACTTTTGGCCTGAGGGTGAATGTCCAATACCATCTCCGTGTCAATTTCCTTCCATAGAGATTCTGCCAATTCATAATCATCCTGGGCCACCATGGCGCCGTTGATGGAACCCACAGAAGTTCCCGTCACCATGTGGATTTCCATTTTCTGCTCCCGAAGAGACTTCCACACACCGATTTCATAAGCACCACGAGCGCCACCACCACCCAAAACCAAGGCTGTTTTCTGTTCCATGAATCTTTCCATCCTTTCATCAACAACACCTGTTATTATTATACACCGAAACCGGCTTCTTCTCACGATTCTTTCGTTTTTCCGGGAAGAGTCACTTTCCCTTTTGCCTATTTCATGTATAATGAAATTATGGATAGCAAACGATTGAGCCGGGAAGAATGTCTTCACATTCTGGCACAGCAGGGAACCCCTGACCATGTGATACGCCACTGCATCTGTGTAGAAAAAGTCGCGGTGGTGTTGGCCCGTGCCTTAAATAACCACGGTCTTCATTTAGATGTGGAGTTGGTACAGGTAGGGGGTCTTCTACACGACATGTGTCGAGTGCAGCCGGAGCATTGGAACAAAGGTGCCGACCTGTTGGAAGAGATGGGGTTGCCCGAGGAGGCCCACATCGTTCGACACCATATGACCCATACTCCCAACATGAAAATGGAACAGCTGACGGAGTTGGACATCGTCTGTTTAGCCGACCGAATGACCATGGAAGATGAGTTTGTGGGCCTAGAGCGCCGTATGGATTATGTCATTCATAAGGCACAAAGTAATCCTACCACTCTATTGATTATTCTGGCAAAAAAAGCGCTTACCAAAGATTTGATTCAGGATATCGAAGCGAAGATTGGAACCACCATTGAATCCTTGATGGAATAATACCATGGAAAAATGGATGTTATAAGAAACAGAATCAGTAGGAGACCCTTATGGAACTGAAACAAGCCATCGAAAAAAGGCAAAGCATTCGAAAATTCAAAGGCAGTGAAATACCGGAGCACCATCTGCGGGAAATAATAGAAGCCGCCGGTAAAGCACCTTCCGGGGAGAATCTGCAAAACTGGCATTTCGTTGTCATTCAAAACAAAGAAACCAAAGCTCAGGTGCGGGAAATTATACGAGAAAAAAATGAAGAAATCGCCCTTCTCGTGGAGCAGGTTAATATTGAAAGAGCTCAAAGATTTCGGAAAGTCTGTAAAAACTTTACCTTGTTTGCCATGGATGCACCCGTTTTGATTTTGGTGTTTTCCGGTACCTATACTCCTTCCGGTTATATAGAGTATCAATTAATTCATAGGCCCACCCAAGATTTGGATGAACTTTTCTATCGTCGTAATCCCGGAATGCAGAGTCTGGGTGCCGCTCTGCAAACCCTGGCACTCAAGGCGGTGGAATTGGGATATGGTACCTGCTGGCTCACCAGTGGCAATTATGCCGGAGACGAAATCCAAAAGTGGGCCAAAGAGCAGAATATTTTCTACAAAGAAGGATACTTCATGGCGTCCATGATGGCTCTGGGTATCCCGGAAGACGGGGCGAAAAGCCCGGGTCGAAAGCCACTGGAAGAAATTTATACCTATATTGTGTAAAGAGGGGTTCTACCATCATGAAACACACGCAAAAGATTGTTGTAACCAGCCTGATGATGGGGTTAGTCATCGTCTGTACCATGTTTATCCGCATACCCATTCCTCTCACCACGGGATACGTTCATTTGGGAGACGCTATGATTTATTTAAGCGTCCTTATCCTGGGTTGGCGCTATGCCTCCATCGCCGCAGCCTTTGGTTCTGTGCTGGGAGACTTACTCAGCGGATTCGCCATGTGGGCCCCCTGGACCTTCGTGATCAAAGGATTGATGGCTTTGATTACCGGCTTGATTCTATTAGAACTGAATAAATCAAAAAAATTCACTCCCGCCACTCGTAATATTATCGCCATGGTCCCAGGCGGGATCCTCATGGTGATCGGCTATTTTGTAGCAGAAGGGGTGATGTATGGCAGTTGGATTGCCCCATGGATTGGAGTTCCCTGGAATATCGGTCAGTTTGTGGCGGGAATTATCATAGCCATTCTGCTAAGTAAAGCTGTGAGCAAGTCCAACATTATGAAAGACTAATTCCGATTTCATGATCCCTTAACATATCATCAACCGTGTATATAAAATCCAACCGGGAATAGGTATTGGCGAAGTATTCCTTGTTGGATTTTTTGTATCCGATTAAATAAGAAAAACCCTTGTCATTGGCGGAAAAGTGTACCTTCTGTGGCATACCATCTATATTTCTCAAGGCGGAACGAAGGGCGTCCTCCATCCTTTCTTTGAAGAGCCGGCTTTCTACCAGTTGGCGAAAGGAGGGATGAAAGGTACCAGCCACCACTTCTTTATCATCCAGTAAAATATCCGATGCTTTCAGCCCCATCCGAATCACAGGAATCTCAGCACCTCGGATTATTTTCACCATATTGCATGCAGTTTGCAGTGTAGTTTCAAAATCCCAGGGCATAAACAAATTCTCTTGATACATGTCATAAAGAGGTGTCCCCTTCATCACGACGGTAGGATAAATTCGGGTAAGCCGGGGCCCCATCTCCACAGTTTTTTCAGCAGAATATAGGCAACGTGCAGGGGAATCTCCCGGAAGTCCAATCATCAGCTGGATTCCCAGATGAATGCCCCTTTCTTGAATGGACCCACAAGCCTCTTCCACATGGGCCACCGTGTGGCCCCGTCCGCTCTGCTCCAACACCAGGGAATGAAAAGACTGCACACCCAATTCCACCACGTCCACCCCATACCGACACAGACGGTCTAACACCTTCTCCCCTACATAATCCGGCCGCGTAGAAAGGTGGATGGCGGATATGATTCCCCGGTCTTTGTAGCTCTTGGCCAACTTCAAGTAATACTCCTGCTCTTCTTCTGGAATGGCAGTGAAGCTGCCTCCGTAAAAAGCCAGTTCCAAATGGTGGAGTGTATCTCTTTTTAGTGTGGATAAATATCGGTGAATGATTCCCTCCGGATCTTGTCTTTTCCCCCCGGTAATCTGGTGTTGGTTACAGAACACACATTGATGAGGGCATCCTTTATGGG
>CALFUG010000347.1 GCA_937928455.1 uncultured Clostridia bacterium | reverse complement strand
TGGACTTCCCATTAATATCTCCAATTGCATACACATTCTCTAAAGTGGTACGTAGCCTTTCATCCGTTTTTACCGCACCCTTGACAGTCTCTATGCCAAGCTTATGGCAATCTAAACCATCCAATGCAGCAGCTCTTCCAACTGCCATTAACACCATATCGGACTCTACTTGCTCTGTTTCTCCCTGCTTTTTGAACGTCACACTATTCTTCCCAATTTCCATCACTTGAGAACTCAAATGAAATTCAATACCCATGTCTGAAAGATCCTTCATGACTAGTTGGGAAATTTCCTCATCCACCATGGGTAAGATGCTATCGAGGAATTCTATCACCGTTACCTTGGCCCCTACCGATGCCAAAAAGTAAGCAAACTCAATTCCGATTACTCCGCCTCCAATAACCGCCACCGTGTTGGGAATCTCCGTCAGATTCAACATCTCCTCGCTGCCGAGAACACAGGCTTCACTATGAATTTCTATGGGCAATGTTTTTGGCTTCGACCCATTTGCCAATATGACGAATTCTCCGGTGATGGTAGTCCCCTGAACTTGAACGGCATGAGAATCCATCAGTATGGCCTCTCCTTCCAACAAAGCAACACCATTGGCTCGTAGCAAGCCCCGGACACCACCTACCAGTTGCCCCACAATCCCGGATTTTCTCTTTTGCACCATCTCCATGTCTAAAGATACAGAGTGAAGGCCTTCCGTTTTCACCCCGAATTCCGAGGATTCTTTTACCGCCTTCAGCATTTCAGCACTTTTCATTAAGGTTTTCGTGGGAATACACCCCACATTTAAGCACGTTCCTCCCAAAGCATTTTTTTCAATTAAGGCTACTTTTTTGCCACACTGGGCTCCCTTAATTGCTGCCACGTATCCTCCGGGGCCGCCTCCTATTACCACAATATCGTAGTCAAAACCCGCCACCTTATCACGATTCATATCTATCTTTTCAAGAGACACAACATCTTCGTTATCCAATGTGGTTTGATTCTCGTTTTTCCCGCCCATTATCTCTGCTTCCATGGAGGAGATATCCTCATCCTGTTC
>CALFUG010000346.1 GCA_937928455.1 uncultured Clostridia bacterium | reverse complement strand
GGAAAGTGCCGTCGTCATACCCGGCCACATAGGTGGCGGCTACTGCCTTGCTCACATCCTGATAGAACCATTCAAACCCCGGTACGTCGGAGAAGGTGGTGGAAGCAGTGCCTGTATTCCCCAGCGCTGCATTCACCATCTTGGCGAATTCGGCCCGGCTTACCGGATTGTCCGGCAGGAAGGTGCCATCGGGATATCCGTTGATGAATCCCAGCTGGATTCCCCGGAGGATATAGGTATAGGCCCAATGGTCCTGAATGTCCGTTGGGGTAGCAGCGGAAACCTCCTTCGGGTTTCCAAAGGTAGGTGTCACCAGGGTGAACACCATTACCAGGATGGTCATTATGCTGACCCATTTTTTTCTCATGGCACTTGTCATCGTACTTCCTCCTATATATTATCCCACTCTTCAGCTGTGATATCATATCTTCTTTCCTATTATATTAGCCCGATTTCCATAAAATATCAATGAATAGACGATAAGAACGGGCAACATGTTCCGTAGGGGGTTTTTGAGAAAAGTTACCGTAAAGATGGCGGAACTTTATGTCCGGTCATCCGTCTAGATGTATGGACAAGTTTCCGAAAATGATTTTCCAAAAATATGTCGAAACGATTACATTTCGCCCGGGCTCATTGATAAAGATTGCGGGGTGGGATATAATCTTCTTTAGTACAATTATCACCCAATGAACCTGTTTGGAGGGGAAAGAAATGAAAGGGAATAAAACGCTGATCTTTATACTGACCTTGATTTTGGTCATGGCAACCACCACAGTAGGTGTTGCCAACATAGATTACAGTCAATGGAACTCCACCAGCAAATATCCCAGCGATATTGCAGGAACTCAACTGTTGACCCAAGCCCGGGCCTATATCGATAAGGGCATTATCACAGGAGACACCGATGGTTTGTTCCATCCGGAAAGAAATATCACCCGAGCGGAGTATGCCACTATTATGGCAAAGGCCACCAGCAATACAGGGAGGATTTCCACTGCGGAGAAGCAAACCTACTTCAACGATATGTCCGGTTATAACTGGGCCAAAGGATACATCAATGCTTGTTATGAAGCGGGCCTTATCAATGGGGTGGGAAGCAGCAAGTACAATCCCGGAGGTAGCGTTACCTACGTGGAGGTAGTAGCGGTGATTCTTCGTTCCAAGGGAATTACGGATGCCACTGTGAACCGATACGGCACCTGGCCCAACAATTACATAAAGTATGCGGAGTTATATAATATGGACGGGGCGTTGAACGTAACCAACTGGAAAGCCCCCGCTTCCAAGGGCGATGTGGTGCAGCTATTGTATCGCAATATGCCCAAATCTACCATTTCTGCAGCGACCGTAACGGTAACCAGTGTTCCGGCAGTACCCGTGTCTACGGGGGCAGTGACCTTTACGGCTACCGCATCCGGTAGCGGCACCCATCAATATCAATGGTATTATGCAGGCGCTGCCATTGCAGGAGCCACGGCCAGTACGTATTCTACGGTGGGAACCACTTCGGTAGGTGCTTTCTTTGTCCGGGTTACCACCAGCCAGACGGGATACAACGACGCCACTTCGGACTCGAATGTAATCAATGTAATATAACATAATGGAATAATGGAACTTTTTGTACGAAATAGAAAGGGTGAAAGAGAATCATGAAGAAAAAATCGATGAAAATCCTATCCTTCCTGCTGATATTGGTGCTGGCTTCTACCTCTATGGCTTTTGCAGCGGTGCCGGAAGATGTAGCAGGAAAGAATTATGAAACCGCAGTAACCACCTTGATGGAGCGGGGGGCTATTACGGGGGATACGGACGGATTGTATCATCCGGAACAGTATTTGAATCGAGCTCAGGCTTGCGCCATTGTGGTTCGAACCATCAATCCTCCTTCGGAAGAATTGTTTGGGACAGCCACCCAGTCCATTCCCGATAGCGGGTTCACCGATATGGGGGGATATGGATGGGCGGAACCCTATATCAATTACGCCGTGAAAAACGGCATCACAAAGGGTGTGGGCAATCACAAGTTCAACCCGGGAGGTCAAGTTACCAGCAACGAGTACATTACCTTTGTGCTCAGGGCGGCGGGCTACTCGGATGAATCCCTGGGAGGAACCTGGCCGGACAATTATGTTCAAAAGGCAAAAGATCTGAACCTAGGCATAGGACTTGGCACGGTGATTCCCGAATACATCAATAAATGGATGACGGCCCAATTTACCTACAATGCTCTGACCTTGATTGACGACTACCAAAAGGACACACCGGATACCGGCGAATTGGTGTTAACCGGTCTGACTTATGAGGCGGGTGCCTTTGATGCTAACATTGCCACATACGATGGGAAACCTTTGGATAAAGATGTGAAGGTGTATACCTATGAAGCCAAGAAAAACTATAAGAGTTCCATGACCTTATCTACGAAGAAAACCGACTATCGGGAAGAAACGGTTTACAAGTACAAGTCCGTCAGCACTCCGGCATGGATTTTGACCTCCGGCGGGAAAGTAACCCAAATCATTCTTCCTTATGATGTAGGGTTCAGTGGAAAGATTTACGGACTGATCAATAGCACCAACACCGTATTGAACGGGGAAGGAGAGTCGGTAACGGGACTGGACACTTGGTCGGCCATGAGAGAAATCAATTGGTATGGCCAAAAGGGGTTGGTGGTTCCGGCTTTGACAGCAGGGGATGGAACCATTTACGAAATGTCTGCCACCAATGGTGAGGTGAGAAATGTCACCACTACCGGAGGTGTAGTATTGGGAAAACGTTTTGTGGAAATCACCACCGGGTTTACTTCGGTTGAAGATTTTGAGCGGACCCGAGGTTTGATTGGAATGACGGGAGCTGCCGTAACCTACTATGAAGTGAAAGACAATGCTTCGGTATATGTGGTGCAAAGCGATAACACCTACGAGAAAGGAAGCTTGTCTCAAATTCGAAGCGGCGAGCAGGTTCGACTGTACGATATCAGTGATGACGACTATACCAATGCGGACATCATCGTAATCAATAAATAGAAGAGCAATCAGTTTGCGGAATCGATGTGAATTTGGATGGAAGGCGTTTATGCCTTCCATCTTTTTATGGGGATTTTGCATGGTGGGTTAAATGCTGAAAATCCTCTTTACAGTGGCATTCGGCTTAAAAATATGCATTGAGCGCATATTATTCGGTGGAAAAATCTGTATCAATTACATATTATTCGGTGGAAAAATCTGCATAAAGCTTGACAATCGTTGAAATATCAACCCAATTGGTGATATTTATAAGAGGCAATGAATTGATTCATTCATCCACCCCTTCCGGGTGGATGTTTTTGCGCGGATGGGCTCTTTTCAGAAGCTCTACTTTTTTCTCTTCGGTGGTATGCAAATACAATTGCGTGGTGTGGATGGAGCTGTGGCCCAAAAGCTCCTGGATGTACTTGGAGTCCACGTCTTGTTCTAATAGGGAAGAGGCAAAAGAGTGGCGAAAACTGTGGGGAGTTACTCGGTGTTCAATTCCGGCCATGTCGGCATATTTGTGAATCATCCATCGGATGGTGATGGGACTCAAATCGCCACCATACCGATTGATGAAGATATTGGGAACGGTGGGATGGAGACTTTCTCGATAGGCAAGCCAATTGGATAAGGCTTTCTGTGCGGAAGGATCTATGAGATAGGCAGAACGTTCCTTGGACCCTTTCCCAAGAATGCGGAAGGAATGGTTATGGGGTTGGTAATCCGACAAGGTCAAAGCCGCCAGTTCACTGACACGAAGACCCAAGGCAAAAAGCATTTCAATGATAGCAATGTCCCGGATTTTGGTTCGCATCCCCAAATCATCCTCCGCCGGACGATGATACACCGCATGGAGAATCTTGGCCACTTCATCGATGGATAAAGTATTGGGGAGGGAAGGATAGTCTCTCAATTTCATTCGGAACTTCAGCATCGGGTTTTCTGTTAAGATTTCGTAGTACTCAAGATAAGAAAAGAAGGAGCGGATGGCCGCAAATTTTCTTCGGATGGTCCTTACCTTCAAAGATTGATTCAGATAGGACAGGTAATCCTCCAACACATATTTGGTGACCTCTTCCGGTTTGGTAACGGGAGGGTCCAATGATTCCAGATACTCTACAAAATAACGAAGATCGCATTCATACCCTCGATGGGTATTGGCAGAAAGTCGTTTTTGGTGGACGCAATAATAGAGAAACTTTTCGATGTGTTCCCGTAGAAGAGACGGAGGCGAATGGAGTGACATAAAAAAACTCCTTTCAAATATGGTAATATATGGAAATATTGTACCAAT
>CALFUG010000345.1 GCA_937928455.1 uncultured Clostridia bacterium | reverse complement strand
CAGACATGGTGATGGCCACAGACCCGGATTGCGATCGAGTGGGAATCGGGGTTCGTCATCAAGGAGAATATTATTTGCCCACGGGGAATGAAGTGGGGTTGCTGCTGGCAGACTTTCTCTGTCAACAGAGAATGTCTAAGGGGACACTGCCGAAAAACCCTCTCATGGTACGAACCATCGTCACCACCCCCATGGTGGATTGCATTGGGAAAAACTATGGGGTAAGAGTGGAAGCTACTCTTACCGGATTTAAATACATCGGAGAAAAGATCGGAACGTTAGAAGATTTGGGAAGGATAGAAGAGTACCTTTTTGGATTTGAAGAAAGCTACGGGTACTTGGCTGGAACCTATGTGAGGGACAAGGACGGTGTGAATGCCGTGATGCTGATTTGCGAAATGGCAGCCTGGTACAAAAAACAGGGGAAAACATTGATTCATAGGTTGGAAGAACTCTATCAAGAGTATGGTTATACAAAGAATCGCTTGTTGGATTTTCAGTTTCCCGGTGCGAAGGGAATGGAAACCATGGGCCGCTTGATGGAGGAGTGGAGACAACAACCCCCCCAAGAAGTGGTAGGATACAAGGTGCAGGAGGTAGTAGATTATCTACCGGGGGGAGACTTACCTCCTTCGGATGTGGTGGAGGTGAAGCTACAAGGAGAAACCGGGTTTACCATACGGCCCTCCGGTACGGAGCCGAAGCTGAAGATTTATCTTTTCGGAAATGGTAATACACGGGAAGAAGTAGAGAAGTGGCTGGAAAATATGGCAGACTATTTCACCCAATGGGTGAAGGAGAAAGGGAAGGAGTCCGTATGAATAAAACGCGACTTGGCGTGATATTTGGTAGCCGCTCGGGGGAATACGAAATTTCTCTCATGTCTGGTGCGGCAGTGATAGCGGCAGCGGAAGAGACCGGCGATTATGAAGTGGTGCCTATCGGCATCACTCGGCAGGGGGAATGGAAACGGGTTCATGGATCCTTGTCAACCATCCCGGAAGATCGGTGG
>CALFUG010000344.1 GCA_937928455.1 uncultured Clostridia bacterium | reverse complement strand
CAGACATGGTGATGGCCACAGACCCGGATTGCGATCGAGTGGGAATCGGGGTTCGCCATCAAGGAGAGTATTATCTCCCCACGGGAAATGAAGTGGGGCTACTGTTGGCAGACTTTCTCTGCCAGCAAAGAAAGTCCAAAGGAACACTGCCGAAAAATCCCCTGATAGTACGAACCATCGTCACTACACCTATGGTGGACCGCATTGGGAGAACCTATGGTGTTCGAGTGGAAGCCACCCTTACCGGATTTAAATACATCGGAGAAAAAATTGGAGTTTTAGAGGATTTGGGAAGGGAAGAAGAGTACCTTTTTGGATTTGAAGAAAGCTACGGGTACTTGGCCGGAACCTATGTAAGGGACAAGGACGGCGTGAATGCCGTGATGTTGATTTGCGAAATGGCAGCCTGGTATAAGACACAGGGAAAAACCCTGATTCATAGGTTGGAAGAACTCTATCAAGAGTATGGTTATACAAAAAATCACTTGTTGGATTTCCAGTTTCCCGGTGCCAAAGGAATGGAAACCATGGGCCGCTTGATGGAGGAGTGGAGACAACAACCCCCCCAAGAAGTGGCAGGATATAAGGTGCATCAGGTGGTAGATTATCTACCGGGGGGAGATTTACCTCCTTCGGACGTGGTGGAGGTGAAGTTGCAAGGAGAAACCGGATTTACCATACGGCCTTCCGGCACGGAGCCTAAACTGAAGATTTATCTTTTCGGAAACGGCAATACACGGGAAGAAGTAGAGAAGTGGCTGGAAAACATGGCAGACTATTTCACCCAATGGGTGAAGGAGAAAGTGAAGGAATAAGTATGAAGAAAACGCGACTTGGCGTAATATTTGGCAGCCGATCGGGAGAATACGAGATTTCTCTCATGTCTGGCGCAGCGGTGATTGCAGCGGCGGAAGAGACCGGAAATTTTGAAGTGGTGCCCATCGGCATTACCCGGCGGGGGGAATGGAAACGGGTTCATGGATCCTTGTCAACCATCCCGGAAGATCGGTGG
>CALFUG010000343.1 GCA_937928455.1 uncultured Clostridia bacterium | reverse complement strand
GCCGGATATGGTGCCTTCTAAAGCGCTGGTCAATACTGCCACCTTCGCAGGTCCTCCCGCAGCAAACCCGGCAACGGCATTGGCTAAATCAATAAAGAATCCTCCGATTCCCGTCTTTTCCAGGAAAGCGGCGAATAATATAAATAGAAAAATAAATTTTGTACAAACATCAATGGGGGTCCCCATCATTCCTTCCAGTTCAAAAAACATACGGCTGATAATTCGTTCGATAGAATAGCCTCTGTGATTAAAGAAGCCGGGCATGTAGGGTCCCAAGTACGCATAAGCTAAAAATACGGCGGTGATAACGAGGATGGGCAATCCCACCACCCTACGGCAGGCTTCAAACAGCAGAAGAATTCCCAAACCCGCTATGATGATGTCGGTGGTAGTATAGTCTGCAATTCGGGCAATCAATTCTCGATAGTTGACGATGATATAGCCCCAACAAATGATAGAAAGGCCGGCTAAAGCAATATCATATACTGCTACTCTGGTCCGGTCCATATTCTTTGAGGCGGGATATAATAAATAGGATAGAACGGCGATGAACAGCAAAAAAGTAGCCCGCTGTTGTTGAGCCTGAAGCTGAACAAACATGGATGTATATAACTGAAAGCTGGAGAAGGATACAGAGATGACAATGATGGCCCATTTCCAGAATCCTTTGGGTCGGCGGTAGGCCGATTCCCGATCGTATTTGGCCATGATTTGCTGTAATTCTTCCTGACTGATACTCTCATCATCGAGAGACTCTATTTGCTCGGCTTGGGGTTCTTGTTTCCATTTCTTCTGATTTGTATCATTCCAATCCTTTGTCATACATGGTTACTCCAATCCTGAAAAGATAAGTGCATAGAGTGAAAGCTTTTCCACATCCACAATGATGGATGTCTGGGGCGACGTTACTGTTTTCATGGAATAGGTGCGAGGAGACTTCTCTCCGTCTCCCATCCAGTGGAACTGATGGTCGGCAATGGTTCCCACAAAAAACATGTAGGGATCCACCTCTCTCTGTAATTGTTCAATCCATATGCCACCTTCATCATAACGAAATGTTTGACCGGACTCCGGTTCCGGCATTCCGGCACCATACGAGGTGAAGCATGTGGCCTGAAGAATAATGGTGTTATGGGGATCCAGTTGAAACAGGTCTCTTACATTTCCGCGATTTTGGCTGTGAGTATAGCTGACTTCAAAACGGTTTCCTGGCTTGGCGGGGAAGTGTAGCAACAAATCTCCTGTTTCCTGGCTTCGTACACAAAGCTGTGACGACAGGGGCATGAGCATACCACCTGCCATCACAGCAAACGAGATTACGATGCTCCAAATGAAGGTTTTTCTAGAAATTCGCTTCATCGGATATGATAGGCCTAAATGACGCCGGCTTCTTCAAAGTAACGTTGTGCTCCCGGATGGAGGGGGATGGAAACGCCATCAACGGCAGATTCCAAACTCAGTTCCATGGCCTTGTTGTGTGCGGCTTGGAAATCCTCCAGGTTTTCGAAGAGAGATTTTGTCAACTCATACACCACTTCTTCATCCAAGGCATCGGAAACAATTAAGGAGGCTTTTACCGAAAGGGCGGTAGCATCTCCGGTCATTCCCGCATAGGTGTCTTGGGGGATGGTGTATTCCGTATAGAATTCGTAATCATTTAAGAGAGAATCCAGCTCTGCGCCAGTAATGGAAAGAATGTTAACAGTACTGGTGGCGGTAATCTCTTGAATCGCGGAGTTGGGAACTCCCGCCGTAACAAAGAATGCATCCAATTGTTTGTCCTGATAAGAGCTTCCGGATTCTTTGAAGGAAAGATTTTTGGCATCTACATCTTCCAAGGTCAATCCATACGCTTCCAGGATTTGAATGGCATTGGCTTCGACTCCGGATCCGGCATCTCCGATGGAGATGGTCAGTCCACGAAGATCTGCCACAGACTCGATTCCTTCATCCGGGCGAACTACAATCTGAACCACTTCGGGATAGAGGGTACAGATGGCGGAAAAGCCACTTAACGGATTGCCTTCAAAGGCTTCGATACCCGTGCCTTCAAATGCGTAATACATGGAATCATTTTGAACGATAGCCAAGTCCGCATCCCCGCTGGCCACCAGCTTTAGATTTTCATTGGAAGCACCTGTGGATTGAGCCACCACATTCATTCCTTCGATGGTGGTGTTCCAAATATTGGCCATTGCCCCACCATAGGGGTAATAGGTACCGGAAGTCCCGCCTGTCGCCAAAACGAAATTATAGGTGGGTGCGCCGGTCTCCGCACCGCCTCCACAAGCAGATAAACCCATGGACAGTACCAGCATTACCGCTAATACAAGGGCAAACTTCTTCTTCATAAATTCTCCTCCTTCTTTTTACATTGATTCATTAAGATACAGCGATAAACAAATGCACTACTATTTTATGGCAAAATAGGGAAAATAGCAACCAAAAAGGCCTCCTTTTATCGAGGCCTTCCGGTTCTTCATGTATTACATTTGATTTTGATGGTTGAATAACCCGAGTGTGGGTATGAGAGTTTAATAATTTACAGGGCGTACTTGGAAGTGGGCCATGGGGTGATCGCACACGGGGCATTTATCAGGGGCTTCTGTGCCGGTAAAAACATGGCCACAATTTCTGCAATGCCACTCTACTTCGGTATCCTTTTTGAAAACCACACCGTCTTTGATGTTTTGCGCCAATTTACGATACCGTTCTTCGTGTTCCTTTTCTACACCAGCCACTCCATCGAAAAGAACGGCAATGTCTTCAAAACCCTCTTCTCGGGCGGTTTTCGCCATATCTACATACATCTCGCCCCATTCATATTTTTCGCCTGCCGCTGCATCCAATAGATTTTCGTAAGTATCACCAATGCCGTGGAATGCCTTGAACCACAACTTGGCATGCTCCTTTTCGTTGCCTGCCGTTTCTTCAAATATGGCCGCAATCTGTTCATATCCTTCCTTTTTTGCCTTGGAAGCATAGTAATTGTATTTGTTCCTCGCTTCGGATTCTCCGGCAAATGCCGCCTTCAGATTTGCTTCTGTTTTGGTTCCTTTTAAGTCTGCCATCTGTATCCTCCTATCATTTGCATTAAACTGTATTTACCGTTATATTATACCCCATGTGCACCTTATCTTAAACAGGCAAAATGATGGAATAAAGAAGGGGGATGTAAAAGGAAATAGGAAATGTGATATAATTTGCGTAGCCTTTCATTTTCAAGTAGAATATATGAAAAATCACATAGATAAGTGAGGACATCCATGAGCCAGTATCAAACGCAAATACGAAACTTTTGCATTATTGCCCACATCGATCACGGGAAATCCACGTTGGCGGATCGCCTTCTTCAGTATACCGGCTCGGTGACAGAGCGGGATATGAAGGAACAATTTCTGGATAATATGGACCTGGAACGAGAGCGAGGAATTACCATCAAGCTTCAGACCACCCGTCTATCTTATTTAGCAAAGGATGGAAAGACGTATATTTTGAATTTAATTGATACACCGGGCCATGTGGATTTCACCTATGAAGTGTCTCGCAGCCTAGCAGCCTGTGAGGGGGCTATCCTGATTGTGGATGCCACACAAGGGGTGGAAGCTCAAACCCTTGCCAATGTATATTTGGCGTTGGATGAGGACCTGGAAATTGTACCTGTGTTGAATAAGATTGATCTGGCCAGCGCCAGACCAGAAGAAATTAAGATGGAAATCGAGGAAATCATAGGAATCGACGCGGAAAATGCACCCCTAATCTCTGCCAAGGAAGGCATTGGAATTCAAGAGGTACTTGAGGCCATTGTGGAAAAAATTCCGGCTCCCGGGGGAGAGAAACAGGGGAAATTAAAGGCCCTTATTTTTGATTCCTATTACGATAATTACAAAGGAGTGGTTATCTATGCCCGAATATTTGATGGTGAAGTCAAACGGGGAGACATGATTCGATTAATGAACACCAAGAAAAAATATGA
>CALFUG010000342.1 GCA_937928455.1 uncultured Clostridia bacterium | reverse complement strand
CCCGCATATCGGGTATACTGCTCTAATCCGATATCTGGCGTGGTGAGCTTCATGATGTTCTTTTCAATCTCTTGCCGATTGTATCGAAGATCAATGGCCCGATTCTTTGTTTCTACTTGCTGATCCAATAGGTCCGCATAGTACTGGTTTTCCTCCGCTTTTAGACTTTGACTGGTCAATATATCCGGTGTAATCAAATAATTGGTTTCATTGCTATACACAGCCAGTACATTGGAAACGCTACCTGCTGCACCATTGGCTTTCACCATATTCAAATCCATTCGTTTCAATCGAACGTTTTCCAATGCAATGCGGTCTTCTGCATCCTTGGTCAGCATGGCATATCGTACCAGGGCTTCCGCATTGCCGATATCCGTATCCCGCACCAGCTTGGCTTGTGCCAATAAATCGGAGAAGGAAAGCTGTAAGTCGCCAGATACAAAATCCGGAGCGCTTCGCATGAAGGAAGAGATGTATCGAGTGAGAGACTCTGCTTCCTGTCCCAACACCAGCATCATTTCAGTATAGTCTAAGGCTAAAACTTCCTCTCGGGTATACCCGGGAGCCACTGCCATTTCCGATAAATATCGATCCTTTAAATAGATTTGATACTGGGCCAATAAGGAATTCAACATATCCTTGGATTCCTGCATGGAGAGTACCTTTCCGGTCTTGACATGAATTACATAATGACCGGTATTTAGTCTGTTTTGCAACACTTCTTCTGTCTTGCCTTCTACTTCCACCAGAGCGGTAAGCTGATCCAAAGCTTGGTTGCTGACAACCGGGCGAATGGATATGACGGGCCTCAATTCATCGGTGGTGTATTTCTCTTCCCATCCCAGCTCTTTTATGGTAGCAGCAAGGACTTCTTCACTTTTAATTTCGTTGATATCAAAGGCATTTCCCTTGGGATCCAGACCCCGGCTAATTCCTTCAAAGCTCAAGTTCAAATGCCCATAGGCCTGGCCCCAGTTTCCGTCGATTACCAAGGGGGCTCCATAGGTAAACAGCAAGGTTAATATCAAGGAGGCTACCAAGGTTTTGATCCATCTCTTCCTATTTTTCATGGCTTTCCACCTCCTCTTCCGGTCTCATATAGGCTCTGAAGAAC
>CALFUG010000341.1 GCA_937928455.1 uncultured Clostridia bacterium | reverse complement strand
CAGGAACCGGTACCCATACGTACCAGTGGTATGATAATTCCGGACTGGCCCCGGTAGCCGTAACGGGAGCCACCGGTTCCTCTTATGCCGGCACCATCGGGACTCCTTACTTCGTACGAGTCACCACCCAAAAGTCCGGCTATTCCGATACGGTGACAGACTCTACTCCGATGGTGCAGTAATATATATGGATATATGGTAGAAAAACAAGGAGGTCGTTGGATATGAGAAGGAAATCATTTCGAATCATTGCCACCCTATTAATATGTATGCTATTTACCACAGGGTTGGCTTTTGGGGCGCTTCCTCAAGATGTGGAAGGCCAAAGCTATGAAACCGCTGTGGAAGTGTTGATGGAACGGGGAGTCATCACCGGAGATGTGGATGGACTGTACCATCCCCAATCCACCTTAACCAGAGCCCAGGCTTGCGCCATCATTGTGCGAGCCATGGATCCTCCCGCCGCAGAATTAGTGGGAACGGCTACCCAAGCGGTGGCGGACAGCGGCTTCAAAGATCTGACCGGCTATAGCTGGGCCGCCCCCTATATCAACTATGCGGTAAACAACGGCATCACCAAAGGAGTGGGCAATCAGTCCTTCGCTCCGGGAAGCCCGGTGACGGTGGATCAGGTAAAAACCTTCCTATTAAGAGCCGCCGGTCATATGGATGAAGACTTAACCGGAACCTGGCCGGAAAACTATGGGATTAAGTGGCAGGAGCTGGACCTGTCTCAAGACTTGCCCCAGGAGCTTCCCGAGCTGGCCACCAAATGGATGATGGCCCAAATGACCTACAATGCGCTTTCCAAGATCGATGCCCATCAAGGAACTACCGACTCCTCGGGAGCCATCCAACTGAAGGGACTGACCTACCTGCAGGGAAGCTTTGATACCAACATCACCACCTTTGACGGAGTTCCTTTGGATAAGAATGTAACGGTCTATGCCTACCTTCCGAAAAATGACTATAAAAGTAGTATGATTCTTTCCACCAAGACTTCCGACTATCGGGAAGAAACGGTGTACAAGTATAAGAATGTGGCCACTCCCGCCTGGGTTCAGATAGAGGATGGGGAAATCACCCAGATCATCCTGCCCCGAGATGTGGGGTTCAGCGGCAGAGTATACGGCGTTATCAATAACACCGTCACCATTGTCAACTAC
>CALFUG010000340.1 GCA_937928455.1 uncultured Clostridia bacterium | reverse complement strand
ACGGCCAAAAAAATAGAACGCCACCTGTTGGAACGAGAAGTGAGTCTGTCTATGATTCTTAATACTCACAGTCATGCAGATCACTGCGGAGGAGACTTTTACCTTCAAGAAAAAACCGGATGCCCGATTTATGCTCCGGATTTGGAAAGCGCCATTATTCGGCAAACTCTTCTGGAACCCTCCATATTATATGGGGGCTATCCATACAAAGAGTTACGAAACAAATTTCTTATGGCAAAACCGGCTATGGCAGAGGACATCCAAACGGCATCTTTGCCAAAAGGTTTTGAATGGATAGAACTACCGGGTCATACTTTTCAGCAGATAGGAATTCGAACACCGGACGACATATGGTTTATTGCCGATAGCCTATTTGACAACTCCATCCTGACCAAATATTCCTATACCTTTATGTACGATATACAGGGTCAAATGGAAACACTGGAAAAACTGAAAACCTTAAAAGGCTTGTGGTTTGTACCATCTCATGGAAATCCCACACAGAACCTAAGTTTCTTAATCCAGCAAAACCAAGAAAAATTACGAAAGGACTTGGAGCAGGTGAAAGGATTTTGTGGAGAGGGAATCACCTGGGAGGAACTATTAAAAAAGGTGTTGGATCACCAACAGCAAACCCTGAATCACAATCAATATGTGTTAATCGGTTTCACCCTTCGATCCTACCTCTCTTATTTAAAAGACCAACAAGAGTTAATATGCTATTTCGAAGAAAACCGACTACTGTGGGCCCTTCCGTAGGAAGGGTTTTTTAATGGAATGGGGGTCTTGCATCCGATTATTACCGCAAGATAGTACGGTTTACCTCTGCATATTGCTGGTATGCTAAAGCAATAGCACAGTAAACAGCCAATAGGACACTGCGCACAAGGGATAAAGAGATTTCCCCATAAACAGCTAAATCAATTGAAATCCCTTACATTTCCGGAATATCCTAATGAAAAAACGGTGGTAAAAAGAAGATAATTTGATATAATAAAACAAAACAGAAAATAACATAAACATCGCAAGAATGTACCTATTCCCCGTTCTTCGTGAACCGTAAGGAGGCCATAGGAATGTCAATTATTATCAACGGAAAAGATCTTACCATCGAAGAGACCATACGAGTCGCTCGAAATCAGGAGAAAGTAACCATTCACCCGGAGGCCATGAAGCGGGTGGAAAAAGCGAGAAACTTTGTAGATCAAAAGCTATCCGAGGGTGCGGTGATTTACGGACTTACCACCGGCTTTGGAAAGTTTTCGGACACCCTGATTTCCCCGGAGGATACGGAGGCCTTGCAGCGAAACCTGATATTTTCTCATGCTTGTGGAGTGGGAAATCCTCTGCCCCAAGAGGTGGTACGAGCCGCTATGCTACTTCGATGCAATGCGTTGGCTCGAGGAAATTCCGGAATTCGTCCAAAGACATTGCAAACACTTTTGGACATGTTAAATCAGGGGGTGCATCCCATCATTCCGGAAAAAGGCTCCTTGGGAGCTTCCGGAGATTTGGCGCCATTGTCCCATATGGTTCTCGTGCTTTTAGGTCATGGAGAGGCCGAATACCAAGGGCAGATTTTACCCGGAGGCGAAGCCATGAAAAAAGCCGGCCTGCCCCCGGTGGTTTTGGCAGCGAAAGAAGGTTTGGCATTAATCAACGGTACCCAGATCATGACGGCCATCGGTGTGAATGTATTGTGGGATGCCATGATCCTTTCCAAAACGGCAGACATCACCATGGCACTTACCGGGGAAGCATTGAACACCATTACCAAAGCTTTTGACGAGAAGGTTCATCAGCTTCGAGGCCATCAAGGACAGATGGATTCTGCCGAGAATTTACGTCGATTGCTGGAAGGTTCAAAAAATGCACAGCCCCTTCATCCCCAGAAGGTACAAGATCCCTATTCCTTGCGATGTACTCCCCAGGTTCATGGTGCCACACGAGATGCCATCGAATATGTGTGGCAGGCCGTTTCCAAAGAAATCAATGCCGTGACGGATAATCCTTTGATTTTTCCGGAGGAAGAAGAAGTTATTTCTGGCGGAAACTTCCATGGACAGCCCATGGCACTGGCCTTTGATTTCCTGAAAATTGCCATATCGGAATTAGGCGATATATCCGAAAGAAGAGGAGAAAGACTGATTAATCCCCAGCTTTCGGAAGGCTTGCCGCCGTTTCTTACCAAACATGGAGGTGTTTGCTCCGGTTTTATGATAGCCCAGTATTCCGCCGCTTCCATGGTATCCGAAAACAAGATCTATGCCCATCCGGCATCCGTGGATTCCATTCCTTCTTCCGGCAATCAGGAAGACCATGTAAGTATGGGAACCACGGCAGCCAGAACCTGTGCTATGATTTTAGATAATTCTCGAAAAGTGTTGGCCATCGAACTTTTTGCAGCCAGTCAAGGGATTTGGCTCCGGGGGGAGAAGGGATTGTCACCGGCTACGGAAAAGGTGTATCATCATATTAGAAAAAGCATCCCGCCGGTAGACCAGGATATCATTATGAATGGACCCATGGTAAAGCTGGAAGAGATGATTGCAAAAGCGGAAATTCTTCAGGCAGCGGAAGAAGTCACCGGGCCATTGAAATAGCCATAAGGGAGGAAGTCACCCATGAACAACCAGGATATTGAGAAAGCCATGACCATCACATTGGAGAAGGAATTGCCACCGGCACCTTCCTTTCAAGAAGGGGTTCGTCGTGCACCGGACCGTGGATTTCGATTAACCAAAGCACAGACGGAAGTGGCACTACGAAATGCACTGCGATATGTGCACCCGGACCTTCATGCCACATTGGCGCCGGAATTCATGGAAGAGTTAAAAACCACCGGTAGAATCTATGCCTATCGATATCGACCACCCGGAAGAATCTATGGGAAACCCATTTCGGAGTACAAGGGAAATTGTACGGAAGGAAAAGCCTTTCAGGTGATGATTGATAACAATCTGGATTTCGATATTGCTTTGTACCCCTATGAGCTGGTTACCTATGGGGAAACAGGACAGCCTTGCCAAAATTGGCTTCAGTATCGACTCATTCAGAGATATTTGGAAGAGCTGAGAGAAGACCAGACCCTAGTGGTTATTTCCGGCCATCCGCTGGGATTGTTTCCGTCAAAACCGGAAGCCCCTCGCGTTATACTCACCAACGCTTTGATGGTGGGCATGTTCGACAATCAGGATGATTGGGAAGTGGCGGAAGAAATGGGGGTAGCAAACTACGGCCAAATGACGGCAGGCGGTTGGATGTACATCGGTCCCCAAGGCATTGTGCATGGTACTTTCAATACCATATTAAATGCCGGAAGAAAATATTTGGGAGTGCCGGATCAAGGGGATTTGACCGGCCACACCTTTGTGTCCTCCGGATTGGGTGGTATGTCCGGTGCGCAACCGAAAGCGGCCACCATTGCAAGGGCCGTAGGCATATTCGCCGAGGTGGATTTGTCCCGTATAAAAACCAGAAAAGACCAGGGTTGGGTGGATGTGATTCTCGACGACCTGGAGAAGGTTTTTGCATTGGCCAAGGAAAAACAGCAAAAGGGAGAAAGCATTTCCATCGCATATCACGGAAATATTGTGGACTTGCTGGAGGGAGCCCTTGCCCAAAACTTTCCTATTGACCTACTTTCCGATCAAACGTCCTGTCACAACGTGTACAATGGCGGATATTGCCCGGTGGGGTTGTCCTTTGATGAAAGAACGGCACTGCTTCATGGGGATCGAGCCCTCTTCCGCCAGAAGGTGGACCTGTCTTTGCGGCGACACTACGAAGCCATCAAAGGCCTTGCGGAAAAGGGAACCTACTTTTTTGATTATGGCAACTCTTTCTTAAAAGCTATGTACGATGCCGGCATTGTGGAAATATCGAAAAACGGAGTGGATGAAAAGGATGGATTCATATGGCCCTCTTACGTGGAAGATATCATGGGACCCATGCTTTTTGATTATGGCTATGGCCCTTTCCGATGGGTATGCCTTTCCGGAAAATCGGAAGACCTGGATGCTACCGACAAGGCGGCCATGGAACTCATCGATCCCAATGGCCGATTCCAGGACAGAGACAACTGGGTGTGGATTCGAGATGCCAAGTCTCATAAAATGGTGGTGGGAACTCAGGCAAGAATTCTTTATCAAGACGCAAGAGGACGTACAAAAATTGCGCTGCGTTTTAATGAGATGGTACGAGAGGGTCAGATTGGGCCGGTGATGTTGGGCAGAGATCACCACGATGTGTCCGGAACCGATTCGCCTTTCCGTGAAACTGCCAATATAAAGGATGGTTCCAATGTGATGGCGGACATGGCGGTACAGTGCTTTGCCGGGAATGCGGCACGTGGCATGAGCTTATGTGCCCTCCATAATGGGGGTGGCGTAGGTATCGGGAAATCCATCAACGGAGGCTTTGGTCTGGTGTTGGATGGCAGTGAACGAGTGGACCAAATCATTCAATCCTCTATGATGTGGGATGTGATGGGTGGTGTGGCCAGAAGAAGCTGGGCGAGAAATCAAGGCGCAATGGAAACCGCCATAGAGTACAATCAAATGGAAGGGAAAAGGGCCCACATTACCTTACCCTACTTAGTGGAAGACAGCCTCATCAAAGCAACCATGGATGAGGAGTAAAGTAAATCGTCAATAGGCGATATTACGGAAAATAGAGGTATCGTTATGAGCAGTCTATTCATAAAAAATATTGGAACGCTCCAGACTCCGGTGGGAAGTTACCCTCACAAGGGGGAAGAGCAGGGACAAAACCAAGTCCTGCGAAATGTGGCTATCGAGATACGGGAAGGCATCATCCAAGCCATCTATACTTCCGAGGATTTGTTACCGGAGGAAGAAGATTTCCATATGATTCTGGACGCAGAAGGAAATTTGGTGACACCGGGGTTGGTGGACGGTCATACCCACTTAGTATTTGGCGGATATCGCCAACATGAAATACCACTGAAACTAAAGGGTGCTTCCTATTTAGAAATTTTGGAGAGTGGCGGAGGCATATTGGACACGGTTCGAAAAACCAGAGAAGCCTCCTTCGAAGAGTTGTACGAAAAGTCGGAAGGATTCTTAGACGAAATGATGGCAATGGGTGTCACCACCTGTGAAGCCAAATCCGGATACGGATTGGACCGAGACACCGAACTGCGAACCTTGGAGGTGATTGCCGAATTAAAGGACAATCATCCCATGGATATGGTGGCCACCTATATGGGCGCCCATGCCATTCCGCCGGAATACCAAGGGCGAGGAGACGAATACATAGATGTGCTTTGCAAGGAAGTAATGGAAGAAGTGGCTCTTCATAAATTGGCCCAGTATGTGGATGTGTTCTGTGAAGCCTCGGTGTTTGACCCCGACCAATCGGAAAGATACTTAAAGATGGCCCAAGCCCTGGGACTGGGCATCCGAATCCATGCTGATGAAATTCAAGAAATAGGAGGATCTCAATTGGCGGGTCGATTGAAAGCGGCATCCGCCGAGCACCTCATCGCCATCGGCGAAGAGGGAATCCAAGCATTGGCCCAAGGGGGAACCATCGCCATGTTATTACCTGCCACCTCTTTCTACCTGGGAAAGAACTTTGCCCCGGCTCGAAAAATGGTGGAAGCAGGAGTGCCGGTTGCCATGGCCACGGACTTTAATCCGGGGTCCAGCCCCTCTCTCAATTTGGGGTTTGTCATGAATTTGGGGTATTTAAAATATGGGCTTACGCCGGAAGAAATTCTAACCGCCGTCACCATTAATCCGGCGTGTGCCTTGGGGATGGAAAATCAGGTGGGCACCGTGGAGGTGGGGAAACAGGCGGATTTGGTAATATGGAATGCGCCGGATATGGAAATGCTTTGCTACCGATATGGCTC
>CALFUG010000339.1 GCA_937928455.1 uncultured Clostridia bacterium | reverse complement strand
TCGTGCATTTGCATGTTCGAATCATCTCATGAAATCAAAGAGAAGGTAAGCATATCGCCTACCTTCTCTTCAATGGCACCCCCGAGATGATTCGAACATCCGACGCACGGTTTAGGAAACCGACGCTCTATCCCCTGAGCTACGGGGGCTAGTCACCTGCACTATCGTAACACAAGGCCCTTTGTTTTTCAATGGGTTTTCCTGGACCATTCGAAGGTGGCCAAATCCATATTCCAGGCCTCGTGATGGGTTTCTTCCGTGGCGATAAACCCGGCTCGTAGAAAGAGTTCTTCCAACTTTTCGTTGGTCATGGGAATTTGTATTTTCAAGGTAGGGAATATGGTTTGCACATGTTCCAAAAGCAGCCCACCTACCTTTATTCGATCTTGTGTTCCTTCTACATATGGCCCATCCAAAGTGATCCCGCCTTTTACCGCAATGTAACCGACGACCTTTTGATTCTCCGTATATAGATATAATGCATCTTCTGTTTTGTACCCTGTTCGCACTCCATCATATGCCTCGTGCCAATGAAGAGACTCCACTTGTGGATAAAGACGCAGGTGTGCACTGAGCCAGATGGACATTATCTGGGGCAAATCTCCGGGATAGAATGGACGGATTTCCGAAGCAATGAAGGAGTCCTGCTTTTTTCGTAGAATACGATGAGGGTCCATGAATCGATTCACCAGATAAGCGATGCCAATTCCAAAGATGGTTTCCACCAAGCGCATGGAACCATAGATCAAGGGAGGCTGGTCCTTTTCCCCGATGAGAATCATAAGAAATACCACCAGGCTGATGATGGTGCTGTTTTGCACTTTGAAGATATTGCATAAGTAAATAATCAGAACCACGTTCATAATGGCCAGAATGGTGGCCCATTGAAGGCCTATCTCTATCATTAAAATTAGGGTAAGAATTCCCAGGACGGCACCAATTACTGTTCCGATGGCTCTCTCCACCCCTACTTGAAGAGAATTTTGGAGAGAAGACTTCATGCAAATGATGGCGGTAATGGCAGCCTGAATACCATCGCTCACCCCGATAATTTGGAACACCAGTAAGCAGAGACCTACAGATACGGCCGTTTTAATGTTTCTAAGTCCAATCTTAAAGCGGGCATCTTTCCACCATCCGGACAAAGGCTTCATATGATTTTTCCTCGTATCTTCCTATAACAAATCTTTTGACAGGTATCATACCATATTTCAGTAAAAAAAGGAACGAATACGGCTACCATAAAAAGGCGGAATGGGATAGAATAGGGGAGGCACCTTTGGAATTGGAAATGGCGATAGCGATATTAACCAGGAGGATAAGACGTGGAGATGATTGTACTGGGACTAAATGTGGTGGTTCCTCTTTTTATTATAATGGCGGCGGGCTATATCACCCGGCGGATTGGTATTATCAATGACCTGGGAGTGGGAGCGGTAAACCGTTTGCTGTTCTGGGTTTTTTTACCGGCCATTTTGCTGGTAAGCATTTACGAGACGGACTTGCGGGAAGTGTTCCATGTGGGGGTGGTGGTATTCTCCGTAGTTGGAACTTTCTTGGTTTTCTTTGTTTCTTTTCTTATCGTTCCTCGGATAGAGAAAAAGAGGGAGCGATGTGGTGTGATTATTCAAGGATTGATACGCGGGAATGAGGTATATTTCGGATTCCCTGTGGTGGTTTCCTTAATCGGAACCGAGTATTTGGGACTCATGTCTATCGTGGTAGCCTTTGCGGTGCTAATGTATAACGGGTTTTCTATTTTCGCCCTGGAATATTTTAGGGGAGAAACAGTAAATAAGAAGCAATTGGTTAAAAATGTGGTTACCAACCCCATGATTTTAGCCACACTGCTGGCGGTACTTTTAGTGCTCCTAAACATTCGAATTCCGGAAATGATATTCAAAGGATTGGAATCCATGTCTCAAGTGGCCAGTCCTTTTGCCCTTTTCGTATTGGGGGCTTCCTTTACTTTCACATCCACAAAAAAGTATTTGAAGGATGTTTTCTGGGTCACACTTTTTCGTTTGTTTATCATTCCGGGAGTGGTGACGTTGACAGCCTTTTGGATGGGATTTTTCTCTCCGGAAATCATTATCC
>CALFUG010000338.1 GCA_937928455.1 uncultured Clostridia bacterium | reverse complement strand
GTCATGAGGGGATTGATATATATCATCAGGGCTAAAATGCCCAAAATCGTAATTCCGTTGGTGACGATTTGAGATAGCGTTTGATTGAGTGTGGTATTTACTGTGTCCACATCATTGGTTACCCGGGATAGGATTTCTCCATGGGTTCGGTGGTCGAAATAGGAGAGGGGCAGGCGATCCAGTTTTTCGGATAAATCCTTTCGGAGCTGATAACTGATTTTTTGAGCCACTCCCGCCATGAGAAAACCCAGCCATCCGGAAAACAAAGCAGACACCCCATATAGCAAAAGTAGAACGAGGATTAGTTGACCGAGTCTGGTGAAATCCAAGGATTGATCCGTTAACACTGAATCGGCTACCACATCGGTGGCCATTCCCAGAATGAATGGAGAAACCACGGAAAAAACCACGGAAAACAAAGCGGCAATGCATGCCAATACCAGCTTTACCCGATAGGGTTTTAAATATTCTCCCAAAGTGGACATGGTTCCCCGGAAGTTTTTGGGCTTTTCCCCCGGCATCATAGCCGCCGCCGGTCCACCGCCGCTACCGGGCCCTCGGGCGGGGCGAATTTTAGGACCTGCCATGAGAATCCCCTCCTTCCGAAGTGATCTGAAGTTGAGAGGCTGCCAGTTCGCGGTATACGGGACAAGTCTCCAATAGTTGAGAGTGGGTACCCATCCCTGCTACTTTTCCATCTTCTAATACTACAATCTGATGGGCATCCTTGATGGTGCTGATTCTTTGGGCCACCACGAATACGGTTCGATTTCCCAGGGAGCTGAGCATGGCTTTGCGTAAAGACACCTCTGTGGCGAAATCCAATGCGCTGAAGCTGTCGTCAAAGATATATATGGGAGAATTTTTGGCGATGGCCCGGGCAATGCTGAGTCGTTGCCTTTGGCCTCCTGACACATTGGTGCCTCCCTGGGCGATGGAGGTTTCCAACCCCTCTGGCTTTTCCTCCACAAAATCATAGGATTGACTGATTTTCATGGCTTGTGTCAAGGTGGTCTCGTCCATTTCCGGATTGGCATAGGTGACATTGGAACGAATGGAGCCGGAAAACAGTATGCCCTTTTGGGGAACATAACCGATTAGCTGCCGAAGATTTTCATGGCAAAGATGACGGATATCTACTCCGTCTACAGTTATACTTCCTTGGGTGACATCATAGAATCGTGGCAAAAGATTAATGAGGGTAGATTTTCCGGAGCCGGTACCACCTACAATGGCGGTCCAGGTACCGGGTTTTGCTCGGAAGGAAATGTCATGAAGCACATCTTCCTCGGCGTCGGGATACCGGAAACACACCTTGTCAAAGACCACTTCTCCGGGTGTGTCCAGGGGTAAGCTTTCTTGATTTTCCAGACAGACTTCGGAAATGCTGGGTTCCATGGAAAGGACCTCTTGTACCCGCTGTGCGGAAACCATGGCCCGGGGCAACATGATAAAAAACATGGTGAGGAACAAAAAGGACATGACCACATGCATGGCATATTGGATAAAAGCCATCATATCTCCAATGGCCAGCCGATCTTGTTGGATGAGACCGGCTCCCGCCCAAACCACCAGCAAGGAGCCATAGGACATGATTAAAGTCATGCCCGGCATCATGAAGGACATGAGTCGACTGACGAAAAGATTGGTTTTCATCAGATCCACATTGGCCTTGTCAAATCGTTGCTCTTCGGCAGTCTCCTGATGAAAGGCGCGAATTACCAAAAGACCGGATAGTCTTTCGTTGACAATCAGGTTCAGTCGATCCATCAGCTTTTGCAGAATTCGAAACTTCGGCAGAGACAAGGAAACGGAAACCACAATCAGCACCAACAGGGCCGCCAAGGCCACCACGATGGTCCAGGTTAAATCCCGGTTGGTTCTTATGGCCATCAACAGAGCACCGATCCCCATAGCGGGAGCAAAGAACCCCATGCGGAGTAACATTAACGAAGTGGTTTGAATTTGCAGTACATCATTGGTGGCTCGGGTAATTAAAGAGGATGTTCCAAAGTGTTCAATTTCCGCACTACCGAACCGAGTGACCTGATCGAAAAGGTTCGAGCGCAACTTGGCAGCCGAGCGAGAAGAGATCCGAGCTCCCAAAAAAGAAACAGATACTGCGGCGATGCATACCAAAAGAGTGAGCCCCAGCATGGTGGCTCCCGTACGATATATGAGGGATAGGTTTCCCGATACGATGCCCTGGTCGATAATCTGCGCCATCAGCTTGGGTAATTCCAACTGAAGCAGTGCCTGGATAATAATCAAGCCGCCGGTGAGCAAAATCAAGGGGATATATGGGATATATATATGTAATATTCTTTTCATAACGGTCATTATAGCACAAATCCATGGGCTTTTAACCTGTTTTGTTTTTTCAAAAGGAGGTATATAATAAAGATAGAATATGAAGGAGGCGTGAAAATGGCAGAAGAACAAGGAAAAAAATGGACTTTAGCCCAACATCAAGAGAAGGTAAAGGCTATTATCAGTGATGAAACACTGACTCCTCACCAAATGACCTATGCATTGGCGGCAGCCGGTCGGGATCTTTTGGATACCCCGGGAATGGATGCTCAGGTGGAGGCGGATTATCGGGACATGAAGGCAAAGGGTTGGATTTGCGACCTGAACGAAGGGGATGTCACCTATATGCCCCGATATATATTACCGGACTATGCTAAGCTGATGGAAAAAGGGTCTGATTTCCTTCGTCTTTCGCCTCCGGAAAATTTATTGGATGCCATCATGGCTTTGCTGGCCATGTATTCTTCCGTTCCTTCGGTAACTCATTTCCCGGTGTACATCGGAAGACTGGACCGACTGCTGGAGCCCTTTGTGAAGAAGGAAATGGAAAAAACCGGGGGAGAGGAAACCTCTTTTCAAATGATCAAAATGTTTTTGCGAACCATTGACCGTACGGTTTTCGATTCCTTTTGTCATGGAAATATCGGTCCGGAGGACAGCAAAACCATTCGTTTGATTTTGCGGGCGGAAAGAGAGCTGCAAGATTCAACACCGAACCTGACTTTGCTTTACGATCCCAAGGTGACCCCGGATGAACTGGGCGCATTGGCCATTGAAACCGCATTGGATTGTGCCAAGCCCAGCTTTGCCAAGGATTCTCTCTTCCGGGAGGAGTTGGGAGATCATTATGGAATTGCCAGTTGTTACAATGGCCTGCCGGTAGCTGGTGGCGCCTATACATTGACTCGATTGATTTTGGCCAGAGTAGCAGAAGGGGCCAAGGACAAAGAAGACTTTATGACCCGGGCTTTGCCATGGGCCATTGATACCATGTTGGCATTTATGGATGCAAAGATTGAATTTTTAGTGAAGGAGACCCCGTTCTTCCAGACCAATTTCCTGGTGAAGGAAGGGTTTATTCAGCCGGACCGGTTCAACGGACTTTTTGGAGTGGTAGGAATGAATGAGTGCGTCAACACCTTGATGGAAAAGGGAGGCAAGGACGGAAAATTTGGATATGACGTGGGGGCAGACAACCTGGCTCTGGAAATCATGGATCTCATAAAAGACAGAGTGGATCATCATGAAAATCCTCATTGTCCTTTCTGGAAAGGACGATTCATGCTTCATGCCCAAGTGGGAACGGATGCCGATTCCGGCATTAGCCCCGGTACCCGGATTGCCATTGGCAGCGAACTTCCTTTATACGACCATATCCGCCATGCGGCACTGTTCCACAAATACTTCCCGTCAGGTACGGGGGATATATTCCCCTTTGATTCTACAGCGGCGAAAAACCCGGAGGCGGTGTTGGATATATTCAAGGGTGCGTTTGACTCCGGTATGCGATACATTTCTACCTACTCCAGCGACAGCGACGTCATTCGGATTACCGGGTATCTGGTGAAACGAAGCGATATGGATGCATTGGAAAAAGGAGAGGCCGTATTAAATGACACCGTGGTGTTGGGCCTCACCTCTCGCCAGAAATCCAAAATTGAAGAGAGAAAAGTGAGAAAGGTAGAGGAAGAATAGTCCATGAATCAAGATCACAAGGCTCCCGTCCATAAGATTCTCAATCATAGCATTGTCGACGGCCGTGGAAATCGCACGGCCGTATTTCTTCAAGGCTGCAATTTCAATTGTGCCTATTGCCACAATCCGGAAACCATTGATTGGAAGGACCCGACGGTTTCTCTTACCTGGATGACACCGGCGGAGGTGACGAATCGAGTGTTGGCCAATGTTCCTTTTGTGCGGGGAGTCACCGTATCCGGGGGAGAATGCACATTACATCCGGAATTTTTACGCGCGTTTTTTTGGGACGTGAAAGATCGGGGGAAGGGCAAGGCTCCGGGGGGAGGGGACTTGACCACGTTGATTGACAGCAACGGTTCCTATGATTTTCGAAAGGACCCGGAGCTTCTAAAGGTGACGGACGGCATTCTCTTGGATGTAAAGGAAGGAAATCCGGAAATGCACCGGGAACTAATTGGCGCTTCCAACGTCCAAGTGTTGGACAATTTGGTTTATTTGGCCCAAAGGGGGAAGCTGGAAGAGATTCGCACTGTGGTGGTTCCGGGGAGAACCGACCCGGCAGAAACCATTCGCACCGTAGCCCGTCTCCTGGGAGAGCATCGAAAGCAGGCCACCTACCGGTTGATTAAATATCGACCCATGGGGGTGCGAAAAGAAATGTTGAAGGGCCTGAAAGTACCCAATAACCATACCATGGAAGAATTGCGAAATCTGGCGGTGGAGCTGGGTTTTGGGAAGGTAATCGTTACCTAGAAGGCATATTCTTATCTCGATAATTAACCAATCGATGATGGCAAGGAGAAGAATGAAGAATCCCATTTCTACCATAAAAGAAAACTTTGTCTGGAAGGACTTCTGGAAAGTGTTCCTTCCGGTGTTGTTAGCTGCCACCTTGTTGTTCCTGGCCCTGGGTTTTGGGCTACGGGAATTGGGTGGTGTTCGATTGTTCTCTGGCACCCACAATTTAATGGAAGAACTGAATGTAATTGTGGATCCGGGCAGTCCTTTTTATGAGGAATTCCAG
>CALFUG010000337.1 GCA_937928455.1 uncultured Clostridia bacterium | reverse complement strand
GGTCCCCCCGGCCCCGGGCATAATTCCAAGGCCGGTTTCCGGGAAACCCAGCTTAGCATTTGAAGAAGCAATTCTTAAGTCGCAGGTAACAGCAAGTTCTAATCCTCCGCCTAATGCATATCCTTCAATTGCTGCGATTGTAGGGATTTCAAGGTTGTATATTTTCTTGAATGTATGAGAAAAAGCAAATGTTTCCGCACCTCTCACATCTAAATCAACCATTGCTTTGATATCAGCCCCTGCCGCAAAATTTTTTTCACCCGTTAGAATAACAGCTCGGATTTCTTGGTCCTTTCCAATTGCCTCAACATGGTAATCCAATTCTTCTACTAGTTGCTGATTCAAGGCGTTCATAGCATCCGGACGATGTAATTTCAAGGTTGCGATGCCATTTCTTTTTTCTACAATAATATACATTGTCCCACACCTCTCTTCTTTTTATTAATGCCCAAGTAATTGGTATTGCTACTTGGTGTATTCATAAAACCCTTTCCCGTTTTTCCGACCATATTCCCCCCTGGCATATCGTTCCGTTAAGCAAGCTGCCGGTCGATCTTCCGGATTTCGCGTCATTTTAAATTTTTCCATGTACACGTTATATTCCAGATCGATTCCCGTCATATCTAATAGTTCCAGCGGACCCATTGGATGCCCCAACCCACCTTTAACTGCTTTATCGATATCTTCAATGGAAGCAATACCCATATCCACCAGATAGCACGCTTCTCGAGTAAGCGCGCTAAATATACGGTTTACTACAAACCCGTATATTTCTTGGTTGACTAAAACGGGATCCTTGCCAATGGCTTTCGTAAATTCATACACCGCATTTAAGGTTTCTTCTGAAGTATGTTCTCCCTTCACCACTTCCACTATTTTCATAACCAATGCCGGGTTAAAGAAATGCATGTTGCATATCCTGGAAGGATCCACAAGAACGTCACAGAATCTGGAACTAACGATATAGGAGCTGTTGATTGCATAAATCGCATGAGAAGGGGCAATTTTTACTACCTCGGCTAAAACTTTTCTTTTTGTTTCAAGAACATCCGCAACCGTTTCCAACACGAAATCAGCATCCGTGCAAGCTTTTACCAAATCCGTGGTGAAAGTCAAGTTAGACATGGCCAAATCCGCTTCTTCCGCCGTCATTTTTTCTTTTGCGACAGCCTTCTCAAACCATCCCTTAGTAAAGGCGTTCGCCTTATCGATGGTCTCTAATCTTCTGGAATAACATACCGTTTGGAACCCACTTTTTGCAATTTGCATCGCGATTTGATTTCCCATCAGTCCTGCACCCAAAACCACTACTTTTTTCATTTCCATTCTTGTTCTCTCCTTTTCCATTTCATGCATGTTGTTTCCTGTACTATTTTTCCAGATCTCGGGCAAAAAGTGCGGCTCCCAAAGCCCCAACAACTTGAGGGTTCTCCACTCTTACCACTGGCAATCCGATTTCTTTCTCGATGGCATTCACCACACTCTCGTTAAGGGCAACTCCTCCTGTCATCACCACCTCTTCAGAAACACCAATCCGATTAGCTAATCCAACGATTCGTTGCGCAATAGAGCGATGTGCACCCAGCGCAATATCTTCAATGGGTTTACCGGTAGCCAGTTGTGATATCATTTCCGATTCTGCAAATACCGTGCAGGTACTGCTGATGGAAACCCCTTCATGACCCTTTTCCGCCAAATGACTCAGTTCATCCACCTGGCAATCCAGCACCCTGGCCATAACTTCTAAAAAACGCCCCGTCCCAGCGGCACACTTATCATTCATTACAAAATTTTCAACACTTCCTGTTTGATCCAACCGAATCACTTTTGCATCCTGACCGCCTACGTCAATGATAGTCCGTGCATTTTTTACCAAATAAACTACACCCTTTGCATGGCAGCTAATTTCCGTAATCTGTTTGTCAGCATCTTGATATGTCATTCGGCCATAGCCGGTTACGACAGTCTTTCTTATATCATGGATGTGGATACCGGCTTGCTGAATTACACTATCCAAAACCTTCTTGGGCCCTGTACTACCCGTTCCCACATTCACCACAGCAGATCCTTTGATTTGCCCTTGAACATCCAAAAGCACCGCTTTGGAAGAAGAAGAGCCAATGTCGATTCCCAAGTACATACAATACCCTCCTATGCCAACATTTCAGCAAAACTTTGAATTCTAGTGCGAATCTGCTCCGGAGAATCCATTTGCTGTTCAATTTCTAGATATAGCAGAGGGGTATTGGCCTCTCCCAGTTCTTTTTTTAGTATTGGATAATCAAATTCTTCCGGATCACAAAATTTCATTTGGATTAAAACGATAGCATCCGCTTGATAACGCTCTTTCATTTGTATTAATAAATGGCCGCGGGTTTTTTCTGCATCATACAAGAAAGCGCAACCATCTTGCTGGGCAATCCTTTTAGCCATCCTGGATTGCCATGTCCCCTCCGAAGGCCCCTCTTCTCTAAATTGTCTTGATTCCTGTGCCAAGTCATCTCCAATTACGTGAAATCCGTTTTCGTCAAAAATCCGAAGAAGTTCTTCCGGTTCTGCCATCAATCCGGAAAGAATAATACGCTTTTCTCTTCCCGTAGTCTCTATCTGTTTCTTTCTTAACTCGGAAATGAGTTCGTCCATCTTTTGAATGTAATTCTTCTTGTCCATAAAGTACGATGCCTTAATGATTAAATGTCGAGTCACTGCATCAATAGTATCAGGATACCCTCTAACCACTTCCATGTATTGATTCATTTTCTCTCGATATTCATCATAAAAATCGATACTTCTTTGAATATCACTTTCCGAAATTCTACAGTTTAATTTTTCTTCCAGCTCTTTTTTAACACGTGTCAGTTCCTCTTGGAAAAACTGAATTCCGGAAGGGGTTTTTCGATTCTGTGGGTAAACGATAGGGATAATATTCAGTTGAGGTGAAGCTACCTTCCACTTTTCCATCACA
>CALFUG010000336.1 GCA_937928455.1 uncultured Clostridia bacterium | reverse complement strand
ATGGGAATCAAAATACCTCCCAAAGCCGCAGCATCCGCTACCGCACTTCCGGAAAGGCCGGCAAATAAAATGCTGGACAGAATCACAACGTATCCCAATCCACCTTTAAATCTTCCCACCACTAAATTGGCAAAGTTTACGATTCGTATGGACAGTCCACCCTTTGCCATCAATTCTCCGGCCAGCATAAAAAAAGGAATGGCCAAAAGAGACCCGTTGTTGGTTCCCATTACCATCTGCTGCACGATAATGGTTTCATTAAAATTGCCCATGTAAAACATCAGCGCTACCGCACAAAATATCAAAACCAACCCGATGGGGACGGCCAGACCCAGGCCCAGTGCCAACGTGCCTAAAAACACAGCTACCACGCCCATTTAAATCACCTCCCCCTTCCGAGCTTTTCTATCGGCATTGAATTCCTCAATATATTCTATCATTCTTTTGATTTCAGACCCCGCCAAAAATACTACTAACACCAATGGTGTTACGGATATAATGCCAAAAGGAAGTCCCGTCCCCTGACTGGGATTCAGGTAGGTTTGTATAAAGAAAGCCCACCCCCCCTTGGCTAATATGTAGATGATGATCCAAATCATTACCTCGCCCAATATGCGAACAATGAGCTTCCCTTTGCCCCTTACACGGGAAATCAACAAATCCACACCAACATGGCCCCCCGTTAAAAAGGCCATAATGGCACCCAGAAAAGAGACCCAAACAAACCCGTATCGGGCCAACTCCTCTGTCTGAGGAAAACTGGTATTAAAAACATACCTGGCTACGGCATTCACAAATACCATGATGACCATGGCGGCCATCACAAAAACCAGAAAATAGATTCCAATGTTTCCAAATATTTTTCCCAAAACCTTAGAATACTCTTTTTTCATTTCTCTACCGCAAAAATTTGCTTTTCCTTTCTTTTCGCAAGCTATCTTGATAAATCCCAGAAATCGGTGCCGGTAAGCGCAAACCCGGCACCTCGTTGTCAACATTGCTTTGGTTCCTGCAAAATTTCCTTCTCAGGTTCCCATCTAGTCTACTTCAAGAAATCCTGTACCTTCTTTACCCAACCTTCACTGCCTTCGTAAGTGGCATAGAAATAATCGTATACCGCAGCTTGAGAATTCTGGAGATCCGCTATGAAAGCATCGTCGGGTTCAATGATGGTAACACCGGCATCTGCAATCTTCTGCTTCGCATCGGTATCGGCGGCTTCCGCAATTTCCCAGTTGTAATCAGCTGCTTCCTTGATACTGGAATCAAAGGCCTCTTTCTGCTCTTCGGTCAGCCCCTGATAGAATTCTTCATTCACAATCCAAAGAGCCGGGCTAAACATATGGTTGGACTGAAGAACATAATCCTGTACCTCGTAGAAGGAATTGGCATAAATGGTAGCATACGGATTTTCCTGTCCATCAACGGTCTTTTGTTCCAATGCAGTAAATAATTCACTCAGTGCCATCGCAATGGGAGTACCACCCATGGATTCTACCATTTGAATAAAGTGGGCTACGTTAGGAACTCGGATTCTTTGACCCTGGAAATCTGCCAGGGAGCTCATATCCTTCTTGGAAGAGAATTGACGGAATCCATTTACAGTGATGGCTACCGCACGAATTCCGGCTACTTCCGGAAGTTCAGCGACTAATTCGGCACCTAATTCACCGGTAAATACACTATTGGCAGCTTCCCATCCACTAAATAGGAATGGTGTTTCAGCGGCTGCAATCTTTGGCAGGAATTTGGAGGACATGGTTCCACAAGAACCCATTTCTACCGTCCCGGCCTGAACGGAATCAATAAACACATCCTCAGAGCCCAATTGGCTGTTGGGATAAATTTCCACTACCAAAGATCCTCCGGAACGTTCCTCTACCAATTCTTTAAACTTCAGCATCGCTTGATGCTGTGGATGCTCTTCCGCATACCAATGAGCAAACTTGATGGTTTTTACCTCTGCTGTCGGTTCTTCGCTGTCTCCAGCTCCTCCGCCGCAAGCGGCCATGGACAATACCAACACCAGGCACAACAGAATGGCAATTACTTTTTTCATTGTGGTTCTCCCTTCTTTTTTGTGATAATGATTGCTGCGCTTAGAAATGTTGCATAAT
>CALFUG010000335.1 GCA_937928455.1 uncultured Clostridia bacterium | reverse complement strand
ATGAAGGTGCTGTTGAATCAGGGAGAAGAGTTGGTGGGAAAATTACTAACCATCGACCTGGAAAACATGGAGTTTATTTCTTTCCGGTTGGAAGATTAGGGGGCCTGGAAAAGGGCCCCTTTTTCAATTGGCGGTGGGGGAAATACGTTGTCAGAACCTTTGGAGATTGTTATAATGAAAATGTCCATCATCAGCCGGATGGTGACCCAACGGATGCACAAGGAGTACGGATGAGCGAAGGGAAAAAAACAGTGGGCAAGGCACCCAATATACCAGGGGGCTTATTCACTGTAATTGCAAACGAAGACTTAACCTTGGTTCGCGCCAATGGTTTTTTCTATGGCCTTTTTGGGTATACGGCGGAAGATGCCGGACAAGAAGGTTTTTTGGGTTTGCGCGCTCATGCCTATCCGGCAGATCATAAGGCCCTTCGAAGAAGTATAAAAAAGGGCATTTATACCCACGGCGAGGAATTTGAAATGGAGTTTCGGGGCCTCCATCGAGACGGCACTATGCGATGGTTTTTGGCCCGCTGTCGTTATTGGAAAGACAGCCACGAAATTACCGGGGTTTTACTGGATATTACAGATCGTAAGGAAAAAGAGGAAGAGGTTCGAAAGGAACAGATTGAAAAAACTCGGGCGGTATTTCGCAAGGAGTATTATCGGGACCCGCTGACGGGACTCTATAACCGAAAAGGTGTGATGGAGGCCTTTGCCTCTTTGATTTCTGTGAAGACGGAAAGTCACCACGGATTCATCATGATTGATCTGGACAATTTCAAGGCTCATAACGATTATGGCGGTCACACCTTTGGAGACCAGGTCTTAGAAGGGGTGGCTTTTGATTTGATGCAAGTGTTTGGGGAAGAAGCCGTCGTCGGGCGTTTGGGTGGCGACGAGTTCGTGGTCATCATGAAGGATGTATCCGGCAAAGAAGAGGTGGAAAGAAAGGCCGTTCAGGTGAATCGTCGTTTGGGCAGGGTCTTGGATAATGGGAGACTTCTTTCCCTAAGCCAGGGAATCTCCCTATATCCGGAAAACGGAACCAGCTTCTCCGACTTGTATAAGAGGGGAGATGTAGCCCTATATGAGGCCAAGAGAAGGGGCAAGAATCAATTTGTATTCTATGAATCCTCCTTGGATCAACGAGGGTTTGGAGATCCTTCTGCCAGAGAGTTGGCAGAAGCCTTAGTGGACCAGGCCATGATTACCGGGGATATCCGGGACACCCAGTTTCATGAGCTGATTTCTCTCAATGTTTTTCAGTCTCTGATGGAGGCGGCACCGGGAGGGATTGCTATTTATGAGAAGATAGGAGATCGTTTTGTAACCCGATATATTAATGACGGGCTATTACACATCTTTCGGAT
>CALFUG010000334.1 GCA_937928455.1 uncultured Clostridia bacterium | reverse complement strand
CCAAAGAAGTAACACCGGTCAACACAAGACATGTATCCAATCCACTCTCAATGCCAGCAATAATATCGGTATCCATCCGGTCTCCGATAATAACGGCATCCTCAGAATGAACCCCTAATATTTTCAGGCCTGTTCGCATCATCAAGGGATTCGGTTTTCCTACATAATAAGCGGTTTTACCGGTAGCCGCTTCAATCGGGGCAACCAAAGCACGACATGCCGGAATGATTCCCTCCTCCGAAGGCCCGGTCAGATCATAATTGGTTCCAATTAGCTTTGCCCCACTAAGCACCAACCGAACTGCCTTCGTAATGGATTGATAATTATAATTGCTTCCCTCTCCCACTATGACGTAGTCTGGATTTACATGGTTCATGGTAATTCCTGCATCATGAAGTGCATTCAGAAGTCCCGACTCGCCGATGACATAGGCACTGCATCCCGGGTTTTGAGTGCTCAAAAATTTAGCGGTAGCAAGTGCACTGGTATAGAAATGGTGTTCGTCTATTTCCATACCCATTCTTCGGAGCTTTTGCTGAAGCTCCTTGGGTGTAGAGCTGCTGGAATTAGTTAGAAACAAGTAGTCCTTGTTATTATCATGAAGCCACTGGACAAACTCCTTCACTCCGGGTAGCAACCGATTTCCATGATAGATTACACCATCCATGTCGCAAATAAATCCCTTTTTCCCTCGTAATTGTTCCATCTTCTTCTCCTTCTCTCCAAACTATTCCTGCGCCCCTATCATAGCGTCGATGGATTCAAAAACCCAAGCGGTTAATTCGCTCAAGGACGGATGTATGATCATGGAATCCTGAATCAATTCATACGTACCAATAGAAGAATCGAATCCCAAATTCATGAGATACACGAAGGGCTGCACCAGTACTGCTGCTTGAGGCCCTACGATGTGAACTCCCAATATTTTTTTGTCCATACCCACCAGCATTTTTACAAAACCATTGTCAGGGTCCTCTTTTCGAATCCCCATGGATCTGCCACCCACCACATCGGAATAATAATTCTTGGCTGCAACATAGCGGGTGCCTTCTTGGATCAGCTCTTCCTCTGTCTTTCCCACCCGCGCAACTTGGGGATGAGTAAAAATAGCCCATGGAGTGGCTTCATACCGAGCTTTCTTCCTTTTTTTACCACTAAAAAGATTATGACTCAGTACCTGAGCCTCATGATTGGCTTTATGCCGAAATTGATACTTCCCATTAATATCTCCCAAAGCCCATATATGGGGCTGGTTGGTTTCCAGGTATTCATTGGTGGGAATCCATCCTTGATTATCTGTGTTGATGCCGGCTTTATCCAAGGAGAGTCGATCTGTTGTCGTTACAGACCCGGAAGCCACCAGTATTTCATC
>CALFUG010000333.1 GCA_937928455.1 uncultured Clostridia bacterium | reverse complement strand
CTTTAATGTGGAATAAAAAAGGCCATTCCCATTGGAAAAAGGCCCTTCTATTCTCAGTTATTTCAAAATATTCCGACCATTATTACTGGTCCAAGCCGGTTCCTTGCCATCCACACTTTCCCAATGCGCAAGCACATGGGACAACATCCGATACAACCCTTCATTCCCCGAAGAACACCAGACATTGTGCACCCGGGAGCCGGATAAACGGGTTGCCACGGTGATTTCCACATAGTCATGGGTTACTTCCACTTGTTCCACCTTGTACAGAGGGACCCTGACCGGAGGAACTCTTTTCTTTTGATCCAAATCATCTCCGAAATATAGACACTTGTCCGTGATCACCATATTATAATTTTTATTCCCCCGATAGTATTCTTCGTACTCCGGTTTGAACCGACCCGACTCATGGTTGTAGTGGTACACATGGTGCGTTCTCATATCCCCAAATACCAACAAGAAATAGGACTCCAAAACGATTTCATCTGGTGAAAACCCACACATTTTGCCATATGTTTTTCGAAAGAATTCTTGAATGCCTTGTTCCCTGGCCATCTGATAAATCGCATCAAAAACCAGGATTTGGGTTTCTTCATTCGGGTCATCCTTCGATTCCCGAAGAAGTTTTTTTACTTTCATCTTATAAGCACTGGATGATTTATTTTTTTGACCACCTTGCTTGCTTCGTTTCGTGTACACCATTATGCCAACCAGCATTATCAATATTAATAACCACTCCATGGACAATCCTTTCATTCGTTGCATTATCAGCTACCGTAATCATTATAGCAAAAAGAAAAGGCGGTGACTATCCCCGCCTTTCTCACTAAACTACTTGCTTACTTCGAGTTTTCCTATACCGCCAATCCCAACAATCTGGGCAACCATAAAGATAGCCCCGGAACATAGGTGGTTACCAACAGGGTGGGAATCCATCCGAAAAAGATTAAGAAAGTCGTTGTACGTAACATTTCGTTCACCGGTGCACCCCCGATACGAGAGCCTAGATACAAGAAAGGTGCTGTGGGTGGTGTAACACAACCCAACCCCAAATTGACGCCGATGAGGGCCGCAAAATGGATAGGGCTGATTCCCAATTCCGTAACT
>CALFUG010000332.1 GCA_937928455.1 uncultured Clostridia bacterium | reverse complement strand
AGCAGGGATTGTATGGAGCTCCCCTCTTTTTTTAAACGAGCTGCTTTGATCACAATTAGGGTGGCCAGGTAAGCCCCGTCATCCAGGAAATAGTTGTCCTTAAAAGCGGCATGGCCGGAGGTCTCAATGGCCAGCTGGCTATCTATGCCCGCTTGGTTGAGTCGGATGGCTTCGTTGATCACGTTACGATATCCTCGCTGGAAACGGTGATGGGTTAAATCCAAGTGGGTTTCCAGGAAGTGGTGAAGTTGGGTACTGGTGATGCTGTCCGTGACGATGGTAGTACCCGGACTTTTCTCCGCCGCTAGCACGGAAGCCAAAGCGACAATACGATTTCTGGCGATTTCACGGCCTGCCGAATCCACGGCACCGATTCGGTCCACATCCGTATCAAAAATAAGGCCCAAGTCGGACTGGTGAATAATCACCTGATTACACACGTGACTCATGGCCTCTTCGTCTTCCGGATTGGGGGGATGGTGGGGAAAGGTTCCATCCGGTTCCAGATAACAGGAGCCGGTAATATCTGCACCCAAGGGTTCCAGCACCTCAGTGGCATAAAATCCCCCGGCGCCATTTCCGGCATCCACTAATATTTTCATGCCGGAAAGGGGAAGTTCTCTTTGCCCCAATTCTTTCCGAATCAAGGCCTTCAAATGATGAGCGTAGAAGGTCATTAAGTCCATCTTGGCCCAGGCAACATCCGGCGGAGTGGCTTCATGGGAACAGATATCCGGGTGAAGAAGTGCTGCTTGGTCTAAGATCCAGCGAATATCTCCCTTGTCCAACCCTCCGTCACAAGAGAAAAATTTCAAACCATTTCGATTCCATGGCAGGTGGGATGCCGTTACCATAATGCTGCCGTCGGCTTTGATTTCCGGAAACAAAGTGCTCATGAACATGGCCGGAGTGGAAGAAAGGCCGGTATCATAGACGGTAGCCCCTTCCCGACTCATGGCGAAAGCTCCTGCCTGTACTAGTTCCGGTCCCGTTAATCGAGAATCTCTCCCAATGGCAATCACAAGGCCTTCCGGAGCTTTGCCGGTTTTATGGCTCAACCATTTGATGAATCCCTGGCAAATGAACTCCACTTCTTGAGAAGATAAGTTTACCTCCTGGCCGGCCATTCCTTCCATAGCCACGCCTCGGATATCGCTTCCATTTTGCAATTTGCCGTAACGGATACGGATGTCTTCGTTGCTCATTATTTCCTCCAATGATATACTATGGGTATTGTTGA
>CALFUG010000331.1 GCA_937928455.1 uncultured Clostridia bacterium | reverse complement strand
CCCGTTGTGAAACTGGAAAATGTGGAGCTTCAGAAGGTAATACCCATGGGAACCATGGGACAATTCTATCGGTTCCAGATGATAGGGGTTGACGGAAGTTTTCTGAAAGGAGTATGCTTCCAACAAAGGGATCAGCAACCAGAGATTTTATCGGGGACTCGGGTGGACATTTACGGAACCCCGGAAATTCATGAATACAATGGGAGCCAATCCTTACAACTTAATGTGATTGAAATCACAAGAAGAGGTTAGAAACATGCTGGCATTAAAAAAGAAGAAGTTTTTTGGAGTCATGATTGGATCCATGGTCCTGGGTATGGTGTTAGCCATTGGTCTGGGTGCGCTTTTCTTGTGGAGACAAGATACGGTGCTCCTATCGCAAAGCAAATATGATGCTATGGCAGAAATGGCAGGCAAATATGAAAAAACGGAACAACTATCCCAACTGATTCAGCAGAATTACTATCTTCCGGTGGAGGAAGGGAACTTAATGGAAGGTGTATACCGAGGCCTGTTTCTGGGCTTGAAGGATCCCTATTCCGAATATCTGACAGCGGAGGAGTATGAGGAACTAATGATTCATACTTTGGGAGAATTTGAAGGTATTGGAGTTACCATTACGGCAGATGAAAATGGTAATATTATTGTTGTAAGTACCATTGAGGGGACACCTGCAGATTTGGCCGGATTGAAGACGGGAGATATTATTACAATGGTGGATGGGGAACCCTACACAGGCTTGGAATTGTCCAAAGCGGCGCAAGCTATGCGTGGGGAGAAAGGAACCCAGGTTACCATCACCTATTGGCGGGCTGGAGTGATGAAGGAGGAGACCTTGACACGAGCCACCATCATTGGACAATCTGTATATTCCAAGATACTGGAAGAAGATATTGGATATTTAAGGATTACGCAGTTTGAAAAAAACACTGCTGTGGACTTTGAGAGAGAATTCCGAGGGCTTCAAAAACAAGATGTGAGAGGCATCGTGATTGATATTCGAAATAACGGGGGAGGCATTATGGATTCCGGCATTGCCATTGCAGACCTGCTGATGGGCCAGGGAACCATTACGTATTTGGAAAACCAAAAAGGGGAAAGAACCTATTACAATTCGGATTCTTCTATGGTAGATATCCCATATGTACTGCTTGTCAATGAAGGAACTGCTAGCACATCCGAAATATTAGCAGCGGCGGTGAAAGATAATGAGGGCGGTCAATTGGTGGGGACTAAGACCTTTGGAAAAGGTGTGGTACAAAGCGTGGAGCAGCTACCAGACGGGGATGCCATGAAACTGACCATATTGCAATATTTTTCTCCGGATGGAGATGTGATACATGGGAAAGGAATTCAACCGGACATTTCTATGGTAGACCAAGAGGAAACCCCGAATGATGAAGTTTTAGAAAAGGCGCTTTCTTTGTTTTAGGATTTGTTCTAGGAGATGAAATGAATAGGTGCGCTGAAAGTAACTACTCCAGACCACTAATTTCGGCAGAAAACTTGACGGGACCGTAAGATGAGCATATAATTTTGCTGTAAAGTGTTAAAGTGTCTGAAAGGAGCGAACTCATGGCTTATGATTCCAAATTCAAGAGACCGGATATTGATGAGCTATTCAAAGCGGTGCTACTATTAGAAGATGAAGAAGATTGCTACCGTTTTTTTGAAGACATCTGTACCATCAATGAAATTCATGCCATCGCTCAACGATGGCAGGTAGCCAA
>CALFUG010000330.1 GCA_937928455.1 uncultured Clostridia bacterium | reverse complement strand
ATCCCATTCTGTTACGATTCCTGCAACCCTCTGATTTCAATATCCACCCGGGCTACATTGAAGGCGGTCATTTCCGCCACCCGCACTTGAAGAATCCGTTGGAACTCAGTGGCTGCTTCCAGTAGAGAAGTGCCATATTCCATAGTCACCAGCACCAGAATCTCTACGCCCCCCTTTCCGGTTTGGGTGGTAACCCGAAGAATCTGAGCCACCCCATCCTGCTTTTCTGCCAATATATTGACGATATCACTGATGGCATTGTCGGAAATAAAGAAATCTCCCATATAACTGTAGGTGGGACGCACCACCGACTTTTCTGCAAATCCCGCCCGGCCGGAACCCAACTCCCGAAAAATTCTGAGAGGGTCCAGAAAGTATCCGGAAAAATCTTTTTTCAATTGGAAGGTAGGTACCGGGATAACGTGTTTGCCCATTTCATGACGTTGCTTTCCCGCAATCTGGCGTTCTTTTTCCGTGGTAATTTTTTCAATATATATGGTTTCCTCGATGGGCGGCAGTTCCAGACGGCGGGAAATCTTTTCCACCATCTTGTCGGAAGTGCCAATCACCAGGATGCGATGGGGAGCCACCTGGCGAAGCTTTTCCAACACCTGATTTCGATGCTCTTCCTCGGAAAACAGAGCGGTTTTAATGGCTCCGATAACGGTTCCCTGCCTCTTGGCGGACTTTCCCGCCAGAATACCATTGCCATAAATAAACAAGCCGTCATCAATGATGGCTTCAATGTCTAAATCCCGGCATAAGTTCATGGCCTGATAACTTTTCCCGGTGCCACTTTTTCCGACCAATGCGTACACTTTCATGGGCCAATGACTCTCTCTCGTCTTTACTTTCACAAAATATAATGTTATAATGCCTTTGTCTTAGAATTGGATTATTTCAAAAGGAGGATACCACATGAGCTATAAGATCACCGAAGAATGCATCTCCTGCGGCGCTTGTGAACCAGAATGCCCCACAGAAGCAATCTCTGAAGGAGAATCTATCTATGTGATTGATGCAGACAAATGCATCGACTGTGGCGCTTGTGCAGATGTTTGTCCGGTAGACGCACCGGTACCTGCATAAACATTGTAGCAGATTCACTAGAAATTTAACAGTTACGAACAGTTAGCCGTTTCACTTCAAGCGAAACGGCTACTTTCTTTTTTGTGGGATGTCCCCTATCGATGGGGATCCTTCTGCATGTTATTTATGTGATACGCCAGCGAATGCAAGCTGTCCGATAGGTGAACATTTTCCAAGGCCACCCGAGCCGGTACCTCGATGTCGATGGGCGCAAAGTTCCAAATGCCTCGAACCCCGGCAAAAGCCATCTTATCTGCAATTTCCTGGGCCGCTTCCTTCTGGGTACAAATGACACCAATATCTATTTTGTTCTCTTCGATATAAGGCACCAACTGTTCCACATCCAATATTTCAAATCCACCGCTATTGGTCCCTACTTTATCCGTATTGTTATCAAACAGGGCTTTCACCGCAAATCCTGCTTTTCCGAAGGTGTAGTTGGCAACCGCAGTTCCCAATTTACCGGCACCGACGATCACCATCGTATGCTGTTTATCCAATCCCAGAATACCGCTGATTTCATTCAGAAGCCCTTCCACATTGTATCCATACCCCTGTTGCCCAAAGCCGCCAAAATTGTTTAGATCCTGACGAATTTGAGAAGCAGTGTACCCGATGAGATTGCTCAAATCACCGGAAGAAATCTTATCCACTCCCTTTTTCTTTAGTTCGATTAAATATCTCCGGTATCTGGGCAACCGTTTGATAACGGCCCGGGATATCTTTTTCGTTGATTTCATCAATTTTTCTCCTTCATTGCTTTAATTGGATAAAAAAACCCGTTTGCGTAAACGGGTTTTTTATGACAACTAGTTAATCTTTTCTTCGATGTACTTTACGATGTCCCCTACGCTATGAAACTTTTCTGCATCTTCATCCGGTACTTCGATATCGAATTCATCTTCAATCGCCATAATAATTTCTACGGCATCCAACGAGTCTGCTTCCAAATCCTTCATCAAATGAGTCTCCATTTGAACCGCCGACTCTTCAACACTCAACTGATCGCAGATGATATCTCTTACTTTTTTAAATGTCATGGTTATTCCTCCATCAATCAAATTCCCCGACCTCTTGTTTCCCCCATAGGACCCCGGGCCAGAATAAAACCATTATAATGGCAACCCCTACGTAATGCAAGTGGATTTCCGAAAAAATTCATTCTCTGTCCATTTCCGCATTTTCCAACATTTCATGGCAAGAATCCCACTCGAAATAGGTGTTTTCCAAATCCTGCTCCAACTTCTGCAACTGCTGGGCAATTTCGGCCAATTGCTCCGGTTGGGTTCGAATTTCCTCGTATTCCATCCGTTCTATGGTTTCCTTTTTCCGAGCCTCCAATACTTCAAGGGTTCGTTCGGCTTCTTCCATCTGCCGAACCAGTCTTCGTCGCAAGGTCTCTTTTTCTTTTTTTCGTTTTCTCAGGTCCATGGAAAGGGTGGGACCCTCTTCCTCCCCGTTTTTTTCCTCCATCAAAGGCCTGCCAATGGGATGGGGAATCCCCGTCAAAGTAGTCATGTACTCTCTGGTAGACTGAATACTTTGCTTCTTTTCCATGTAGTAGTCATATTTCCCTAAATAAGGGAGTATACCATCTTGAGATAACTCCAAAATTCGATGAGGAATCTTGTTGAGAAAATACCGGTCGTGAGATATACACAGAATGGTCCCCGGGAAGTCCAACAAGGCCTCTTCGAAAATCTCCTTGGAAGGAATATCCAAATGATTGGTGGGTTCATCAAAAATCAAAGTGTTGGCTCCTGATAGCATCAGCTTCAAGAGGGACAATCTGGCCTTTTCTCCCCCACTCAACTTCG
>CALFUG010000329.1 GCA_937928455.1 uncultured Clostridia bacterium | reverse complement strand
CAAGAAGGAACGCGCTATATGGAACTGAAGCTCCGGGAGGATGCAAGGAATGGAAGATAAGAAACAAAGAAAAATAACGGCGGGTTGGTGGGTGCGAATTATTGGGATCCTCGTATTCGGTGTGAGTTTGGCATTCTATATGGGATATGGCAGACCACTACCATTTCAAAATCCCCAGTATGGAATCTGGGATAATATATGGCTCATGGTGATTCCAATGGTTCTGGCAGGACTGTTGATTGGCGCATTTTTACCTCGAGTGGGAGGATATATCGTAGCAGTGCCCATCACTTTGGCGATGCTGATGCAGTTCGTAACGGAAGAGGAAATGCCTTATCCCATGTTGATTCCGTTGGGTGTGGGGATGGCATATCTTTTCGTTGGGTACCGGCGCAAAAATAAAATAAATGCACGAAAGCATAATGAAGAACAAGGGTGATAACAATACATAGATAAATAACAGAGAACAGGCCAAGCACTCCGACGGAATAAAGGCCTGTTTTTTTTATGAGCTTTTCAAAAAAAAGGTTGACGAATGAGAAATGATTGGTATAGTAGTATTAAATAGGAACACTAAATAGCCCGACGAGATAGGAGAAGGCAATGGATTACACGGAACAACTAATGGCTTTTGGCCTAACGAGACAAGAGGCGGTAGTGTATTGGGCCTTACTCACGGAAGGTCCCCTTACTGGATATGAGGTAGCGAAAAGCACTGGTATTTCTCGTTCCAATGGTTATACATCGTTAGCGAATCTAGTGGAGAAGGGTGCCGCCTATTTGGAGGAAGGAACGGTACAAAGGTACTACCCGAGAAATCTGGATGAATACTGTGAAAGTAAAATTGCCCAATGGAAATTGTATAAAAAGCAACTACATATGGCGCTTCCGGAACCAAAAAAAAGAGGGGAAGGCTACCTTACGATAAAAGGAGAACCTCAGATTTTGGATAAAATGCGAACCATGATTCGGGAAGCAGAGCAGCGAATATATCTTTCCATATCGGAATCGGTTTTTAATAAAGTAAGGGACGATATAGAGAATGCCTTATCAAAAGATATCAAGACGGTTCTCATTTTAGACCAAAGAATTTTACTGCCCGGGGCAATTCAATATGTTGGGAAGCAGCCTTCTCGTACCATACGATTGATTGTAGATTCGGAGTATGTGCTGACCGGTGATGTGGAGGATGGTATCCATTCCACCTGCCTGTACTCCAGAAAAAAGAATTTGATTGAGCTAATGAAAGATTCCCTTCGAAATGAAATACAGTTGCTAGAACTTCAAGAAAGGAAAGAGTAACCATGAAAATTCCGTTTATATCAAGAGACCAATTGGAAAACATAGTGTCCAAATACGAAACACCTTTTCATCTTTACGACGAAAAAGGGATCCGAGAAAATGCAAGAAAACTGAAGGAGGCATTCTCATGGAATCCCGGGTATAAAGAATACTTTGCGGTGAAGGCAACACCGAACCCCACTATAATAAAGATATTAAAAGAAGAAGGATTTGGGGTAGATTGTGCAAGCCATACCGAATTGCTTTTGGCGGAAAAAGTGGGCTTCTCCGGTAAAGATATTATGTTTTCCAGCAATGTGACACCTGCCAAAGACTTTCAGTTGGCAAAAAAATTGAATGCATACATTAATTTGGATGATATAAGTCATATTGACTATTTGGAAGAAGTAGCAGGAATTCCGGAAACCATATCTTGTCGCTACAATCCGGGCGGCGATTTTGTGGTGAATAATACCATTATGGATACACCACAGGAGGCCAAGTATGGTTTTACACGGGAACAGCTAACTCAGGGCTTCATGCAATTGAAAGAA
>CALFUG010000328.1 GCA_937928455.1 uncultured Clostridia bacterium | reverse complement strand
TTGCAAGAACGAGCAGGATTAAACGGAAAAACTTTTCGGGTCATTAAATTTCGAAGCATGGTGGTGGATGCGGAAACACATACCGGAGCGGTCTTTGCTACGGAAAAGGATCCTCGAGTTACAAAAGTAGGGGGTTTTATGAGGAAGTTTCGCATGGATGAAATTCCTCAGTTTCTCAATGTGTTAACCGGCTCCATGAGCGTGGTGGGTCCCAGACCAGAACGACCGGTGTTCATCGAGAACTTTACGGAAAAAATACCGGAATATATCAATCGGGTATTGGTAAAACCAGGCATTACCGGGCTGGCTCAAGTGATGGGGAACTATACCACCACCCCAGAGAATAAAGTGAAATTTGATATGATGTATATCAAGGACTACTCGTTACTGCTGGACATCAAGATCATGTTTCGAACCGTTGCGGTGGTGTTTACCAAGGAACAATCGGAAGGGTTCAAGCATGTGGATAAAAAGGCGGCACAGGCTTCGGAGGTGCTTGGCAACCAGGAGTTTTTACATCAGACTTCCCCACCGGTTCGTCGACATCAGTTGGCAAAGGCCACTTTACTGGTGGGATGCGCAATTGTAGTCATAGCAGGAAGTATGTTCTTCCGCTACTCCTATATGTTGGACTCCTTGATGTATGCCATGCTGGCTCCGGAAACCATCACCCATACGCAAGAAAATGATACGGATCACCATCACGGAGGAGTGATTATTAGCTCTGCCATTTCTGTTGATGATGCATCGGAAGCAGAACCAGAAGGAGAAATTCCTGCTGAACCAGAGAAGCAAGAGCAACCATCTACAGAGGAAACAACTACTGAGACAGAAATAGAAAAAAACATAACCCAAGAGCCCAAGGCGGAAGAGGCTCCTGTTCTAAGCGATGAAGAAATTACCTCGTCGATTGAGGAGATGTCTACCACAGATAAAATATCTATTTTCGCAAAGTTTATATCCAAGCTTTCGAAAGAGGATTTGATGAGACTGGAAGAAATGGCTCAAGGAGGATTCACTGTTACAGAAAAGGACGAAGCCAAAGAGATGATGAAGCGATACTTCGATGAAGAGGAAGTAGAGTATATAAAGGGGCAATATAGGGAGATTGTGGGGGAGTAATAGAATGATTAATCATCTCATACCCGATTCTTATGAGAAGTGTCAGGGACGGTGGAATA
>CALFUG010000327.1 GCA_937928455.1 uncultured Clostridia bacterium | reverse complement strand
ACATACATTGATTATATGTACCCTAAAGTAGCTTCATATAATCGCGGAAAGCCGATGGAATGGAATACTCCTGGTGAAGCATGTCCACTTCCACCCATTGCCACTGGCTATATGGAAATGCATCCGTAATAAGAATTCTATCGTTTAGCACTATCTCATAGCCCTTCATCCTCCACTCTATATGGGAAAAAATATGTTTCGAATCCCCAATCTCATGAAAGTCTAACGACATAATACCCCCCAACTTTAAAAAATGCTGTGCCTGTTTCCACGAAAGATGTCCATCCACATTGGGAAACTCCCAAAGACTGGCTAGAAGTCCTTGATTTGGTCGTTTCCGTAGCACCACATGATTTGGATATCGTACCAGAAATACGGTTTTATCTAGAATCTTTCTGGGCTTCTTCACGGTCTTCACCGGGATGGAATCGGTCTTCCCCCTGCTATATGCCTCGCAATGTTTTCTGACAGGGCATCGGTCACATAAAGGAGCCCCGTTGGGAATGCAAATGGTCGCCCCCAAATCCATCATCGCCTGATTAAAGTCTCCCGGCCTTTCCCGATGCAAGAGGTTTTCTGCCAACTGGGTTAAGGCTCGTTTAGAATGAACACCATTGATTTCTTCTTCCCACAAGTATAGCCTGGCCAAAACGCGGTAGAGATTGCCATCCAACGATGCCACCGGCTTTTGAAATGCCATGGAAGCGATGGCAGATGACATATAGGGTCCAATCCCGGGTATCTTCATCAGTTCATCTCTGTCTTCCGGTATTTTACCTTGGTAGTTTTTCACCACCATCTCCGCGCCCTTTTTTAGGTTTCGTGCCCGGGCATAATAGCCCAAGCCTTGCCAAAGCTTCAGCAGCTGATCCTCTTCTCCTAGGGCCAAATCAAACACATCCGGAAAAGCCTTCATAAATCGATTGTAGTACGGAATCACCGTTTCTACCCGTGTCTGCTGAAGCATCATCTCGGATACCCATATGCCATAAGGAGACGATTCTCTTCGCCAAGGAAGATCTCTCGCCTCCTTTTCATACCAATTCATTAAGTCTTCTTGAAACTGCTTTACGTGCAATTTGATTCTACCTCTCTCTTTACCCAACGAAACATATTATTAGTAGCTGCAAAACGCATTGTTCTCTTCGGGGTAATCAATCTGCAGTGTCACGTGGTCAATGTCATAGACCTCCATCCTCTGAATAGCCTCTTCCTTGATGTGAATCACCTGCTCTCTTGAAACATTTTCATCTACCACTAGATGTGTGCTTAAAAGGTTACGACTTCCTTCCAAAGACCAAATATGTGTGTGGTAAGCTCGTACCACACCCTCAATATCTGCCAGTTCATTTTCCAAATCCGCCACCGATAGGTGTGTGGGGACACCTTGCAAAAGAACACGGAAAATTTTTTTCAAATTCTTCCCAACGTTAAACAAAACATAAAATGTAATCGCCAATGAGAGGATTGGGTCCAGTATGGGGAGATCGTAAAAAAGAAGCACAATGCTGACTACCAATACGGCAACCCAGCCTAGAACATCCTCTAATAAATGCCAAGCCGCCATTTTTTCGTTGAAGGAATGACTTTTGCGCAAACGTAATACCGCCACTCCATTTACAACAATTCCTAAAATAGCAAATCCTAGCATCCCTTCCGGATGAACCGGTTGTGGCTCTAAGATTCGAGGGATAGCATTCATCAATATTATTACCGAACCCACAATTAATACCATGCTGGTAAGTAGTGCTCCCAGCAAAGAAAAACGTCCGTAGCCATAAGAAAACTTATGATCCGGGGCCTTTTTAGAAACCTTCTCCAGATACCAGGCAACACCCAAGGAGAGGGAGTCTCCCAAGTCATGAAGGGCATCTGACATAATAGCTATGCTATTGGTAAGAATTCCTCCTACCAATTCTATGACCGTAAATGTTGCATTCAAAAAGAAGGCAACGCGTAGGTTGTTGCCTCCCATATGATGGTGTTCATGAGGGTGATTATGGGAGTGAATTTCCCGATTTGCTCGGTCTTCCATGACACAAACTACCTCTCTTCGCTTTGGTGAACCCTTTCAATCTTTCTTTTCCGAAATCCCATCCCTACTGCTTCTTCCACTAACTTTTCATAGAGGGATGGCTCCATCTGTGGAGTTCTACTCAAAATCCAAAGATATTTCTTGTTCTTCCCGGTTACCACGGCATATTGATAGTATTCCCGGTCTAATATCACGATATTGTACTCGCTTTTAAATGGGAAAAAGAAGCGCACAAGAAGTCTACCGGTACACTCCGGGTCCGGTACCCAAGCGGTTGCTTTCGCCTTTTTAAAAATGCCGTTTTTCACACCACTGTTAATAACCCGGATTTTTCCATTTCTCTTTTTCTTATAGGTAGCGGTGACCTGTTCCATCCCTTTCTCAAAAGCATGAGAGTATCGGGCAATTTCAAACCAGGTGCCGGAATATTTCTCTAAATCCACATCACAAATAGGCTGCAGCCGTTTTTTCGCATCCTTATTCAGTAATCCCATATTATGACCTTCCCCTTTCAATACCTTATTATTTTGAATTGCCTCCGCCTATCTATTGGAATTCAAATAGGCCGGGATACTCTTTAAAAAGAACTCCACAAAGGTCTCCACCATCTCATCTCGCTCTTCCGGCAGTACGTCTAAGGACTGTTGAATAGCCATGCCATCCAACGCCGCTATTAAAATACTCGCAACAGCTCGACCCTTTTCCGAATTATATATCCCCAAGGATTCTCCCAATAGTTGATAAGCATTCGCAATAATCTCCCGGTAATTCTCAGCATACTTATCTCGTATCGCAGTCTCTTGGGCAATGGCATCATTTAGCAGAATCAAGAACAGGCGCTGTTCTTCCACCTTGGAGAATCTCTTTTCCACCTCTCGTATAATTTCCTGAAGGAGCTCTTCTCCCGTCTTTCTCTCTTGGTTTTTTGTGGCATCCGTTAAATGATGGGTGAATTGAAGTGAACGAGTGATTACATCAAAAAGTAGTTCATCTTTATTTTTATAATGATGATAGATGGCGCCTGTGGTTAATCCAGCCTGTTGTGCAATTTTTCGAACCGTGGCTCTTTCCACCGGGTTCTCTTTGAGAACCTCAATTGCGGCTTCAATGATTCGTTGTTTTCGGTAAGGGATGTCCTTCATCGCATTATCTTTCCCTTCTCAAGAATTCAAGAATTAATGAACTTATCATAGCATAGATACCCCTAATTATCTATTGCTAACCAACTACACACCTTCTGCCCGGTTTAATTTGGAACGTTCACTATCCAGCCATTCTTTTTCAAAAACCGGCTTGTCCTCCGGTTTAATTTTTATCCATAGATACTCCATAAACTCTCGAATAGTATCCCTGTTCTTTGACGAGGCCGTCTCATAAATAATACGGAGTGCTCGAATCAAACCAACCATAACAGACAAGTCCTCTTTTCCATAATGAATGATTTGATAAAACACATCATATAGCACCTGCTTAAATTCAACCAGCTCCAGCTCAGCTACGGTTTTGCCCTCGTTCTCTACCATAAGACGACCACTGGGTGTTGCGGACACTTCCGACAGTAAAAGTCCCATGATATACAGACAATGTATGGCCGTATTCGGGTCGTTGATACCTGGAGAGATGGCCCGTAAGGCAATCTCTTCAATTTTATGGATGGGGTACATATACTCCTGTATCTCGGAATGTTCCTTTCCGATTTCAAAAAACGAGTGCATTTTTTTCCTCTTCTCCTCGTCTTCTTCTCCCACATTGTCTTTATAATGAACCGTCATAATTGGGGTGCTATCCGTTACAAAGGATCCTGGAATTTTTTCAACTGTAAAAAACAATTCATTTTCATCCGCCCACTTAATTAATCCTTTATAATCAACGAGTTGTAAATAACCATTGGACCCAGCCGCCAACGTATACGTGAAGGCATGGCTATTTTCGGAATCTTCCTTCCCATGATCTTTCGGGGTCCCCATTCTTATGAACTCTAAATATTCTTCAATTCGTTGAGTCGCCTCCCTTTGCAGTCGATCAATTAAGTTGTTCATCTGAATAAATGAGCTCACATGATTGATGTATTGTAAGAAATATACCAGACAAATAAGAATATATAAAATACCAAGAATGGCTGAAATTACATAACTGCTGTGAATATCGTTTCTCATATAAGACAATGTCATTATTGAATAAATAAATCCGCCTAAGAAAACACCCAACGTTCTCATGGTGTTTTCGTCCATCAAAAAGTTCTTTACCACCCGTGGCGAAAACTGGGAGGAATAAGTAGTTAATACCACCATAGTTGTTGAGAAAGTGAAAATGGTCATGGTAATTAAGGCGCCTGCGATAACACCTAAAATTGTACGGGACAATTCCACACTAGTCATTAACATGGGTGGAAGAAAGTTCTCAAGTAAAATATATCTGCCAGAATCCAACAGTCCTACTAGGACAGCTAACAGCAATGAAAACAATCCGATCGTAGCCGGTTTAAGCCATAAGCTCTCTTTGAGTTTTCGTATCCACTTTTTCACTTAGCCTTCTCCTCTATTCGCTCCAAAACTCGTGTGGTTTCTGCAGACGAACTCATTTGAAAAATCACTTTTTCGTTTTGGGCCTCAAAATAGATAAATGGAGGTTCATCACCTATCATAAACAGCCTGACAGCTCCATACTCCTCTGTACGAAACTTCCCTCTTTTCTT
>CALFUG010000326.1 GCA_937928455.1 uncultured Clostridia bacterium | reverse complement strand
AGGGTCATTAATCTCTTTCCACCTGCCATATTTTCCTCCATAACAAAGAGTTAGCCTTTGCTAACACTATAACCATAATATACCCCGCCCAGGGCCCTGTCAATCAGAAGCAAAGGCCGGAAGCCTTGATTATATTCCATGTTTTCTCTATACTTGTATATGTATTTACGAAATGTATTTATAAGATATCGAATATCTGGCACACAATAGCCTTTCCTTTAAATATGACGAGAGGAGAACCCATCTATGGCCATCCTATCTACCCGGAATTTAAGCAAGTCTTACCAAATGGGGGAAGTGGAAGTAAAAGCCCTGGTAGACACCACCTTCCAAGTGGAGGAGGGGGAGTTTGTGGTTATTTTAGGCCCCAGCGGCTCCGGCAAAAGCACGCTACTCAACCTCATTGGCGGCATGGACACTCCCACCCGGGGTCAAGTTTTTTTACGGGATGAAGAAATCACCGCATACAATGAACGAGAATTAACCGCATACCGCCGAAATAAGGTGGGCTTTGTATTTCAATTCTATAATATCATGGCCAATCTCACCGCGCGAGAAAATGTGGAATTAGCCACAGAAATTTCTCAAAATCCTCTGGATATCGACCAGGTAATGGAAGCGGTGGATCTTTCGCAACGTCAGGACCATTTTCCTTCCCAACTCAGTGGAGGAGAACAGCAACGAGTCTCCATTGCCCGGGCGGTGGCGAAGAACCCGGAAATTCTTCTCTGTGATGAACCCACCGGCGCCTTGGATTATAATACGGGCATTTCCATTCTCTCTCTCTTAAAACGAGTGAACCGGGAAATGGGCAAGACCCTTCTGGTGATTACCCACAATGGAGACATTGCCCGCATTGCCGATCGGGTGATTAAAATGAGAAGCGGCCAAATCATCGAGGATATTCTGGAAAAAAGCCCCCTGAACGTGGAAGATATCAAGTGGTAGAGACCACCCCATAAGCCAATGAAGAAAATCGATTTCATGCTCTTACGCATGATTCAAAACTCCAAAAGTCAGTTTATCGCCATCCTAGTGATTATCGTCACGGGTATTGTGGTGTTCACTTCCATGAACATGACTTCCATCAATATGCGAAATACGGTGGATGACTACTACGAAGAAAATCGCTTTCCCCATCTCTTTCTCCAAGCGGAAGCCTTCCCCGCACAACAGATAGAGAGAGCCTCCCTCCACCCGGATGTGGAGCAAGTTATGGGGCGCATTCACACCGATGGCCGGTTAATTACGGAAGACCCCAATCAAAGGGTGAATCTTCAGATCTTATCCACCAACTCGTCCGATCCCTTATCTTGGCCCACCTTATTAGAAGGCCACCTCCTTCAAAATCCCAAGGAAGTGCTGGTCGTGGAACAATTTGCCAATGCCCGGAACATTGGTCCCCAGGACCCATTAAGAATCCAAATAAATGGCGTAGTATATTCCATGGAGGTGGCTGGTATTATCGCCAACCCGGAACACATTTATCTGGTAGAAAGTGCCCAGTCTTTGTTACCGGATAATGAAAACTTTGGGGTGCTCTATGTAGAACATCTTTTTGCCCAAAGGGTTACCGGCCTGGCAGGCAATTATAATGAGCTTTTGGTATCCTATCAACCCGATACCGATGAAGACTTTTTGGTGGATCGCCTGAAAGAACAATTTCGTCCCTTCGGAGTTACTCAAGTGGTGACGAGGGAAACCCATCTCAGCAATGCGGTCATCGATTTGGAATTGGAAAACCTGCAACTAATGGCCAACTCCGTCCCCATTCTGTTTCTGTTGGTGGCCGGCCTGATTCTCATGATGATGCTGGGACGTATGGTGAAGCGGGACCGTATGAAAATTGGGATCCTGAAGGCCATTGGATATTCCAACAGGGCGGTGTTGATGCATTATGTAAAATACGCATTGGTGGCTGGCTTATTGGGCGGTGCCGTAGGGTCTGTACTTGGAATGGCACTGGCAGGAGCTATGACCAGGCTGTATCTGGACTTTTTCCACATCCCCATGTTAACCATGAACTTTTACTACTCCTATATATTCATCGCCATGCTGCTTTCTGCCACCATTTGTATCCTTTCCGGTCTACTGGGGGCCCGGGGTGTGATGAAAATCGCCCCCGCCGATGCCATGGGTTCAGAGATACCCAAGGGAGGAAAACGCATATTTTTAGAAAACTGGACTCATTTCTGGAAACAACTTTCCTTTAGTCAGAAGCTGGCCATAAAGAACTTATTTCGCAACAAGAAACGCAGCTTATTTGTCTTAGCCGGTGTTGCCCTCACCTTTGGTATGATGACCTTCACCAATAGCATGACCTCTGTCATGGACGATATGATGGTGAAACACTTCACCGAATTCCAGACCATGGGCTATAACATTTCGTTAAAGCAGCCTGTGGAAAAGCATGATCTTTATGATCTTCCTCACATCATCCAGGTGGAAGAAGATGAGATGGAAGGTCGCCTAGAGGCTCCTTTCACCCTGACCAACGGCCATCGGGAAGCTTCCGCTGTGATTATCGGTCTAGACCCAAACTCCCGGTTTATTCATCTAAAGGACCCGGAGAGTTTGCCCCAGAAGGTTCCCGCAGAAGGAATCCTTCTCTCTCAAAACATGGCCCAGGTGTTGAATGTAAAAACGGGTGACTGGGTGGAAATCCAGCATTACCTCCCCGGCAGAGAAAATGAAATGGTCCAGGTGGCGGGACAGGTAAAACAAACCCTGGGAATGAATGGCTACATGGATTTGGACTACATGGGGGCCCTTCTCTTCGAAAAAGGCCTGGTGAATGGTGTATATTTGGATTCGGACGATCCTTTGATCCAACAAAAGCTAATAAAGGCTTCCAACATTTCTTCCGTCATGTCCAGCAAGGACTCTCAGGCCGTTTATCAGGAATACATGACCATGACATATCTGTCCATCGCCTTCATGGTGCTGTTTTCTGGTGTATTGGGCTTTGCTATCGTGTATAATGCTACCATGGTAAACTTGTCCTCCCGGGAGCTGGAATTTTCCTCCTTGCGAGTGATGGGATTTACCCGCAAGGAAATTTTCCAACTCATTCTGAAGGAAAATAATATCCTTTTGGGTGTGGGCATCCTGTTGGGTATACCCGTAGGAAGGTGGTTCTCCTACTACAGTAGCGAAGCCTTCACTACAGATATTTATCATTTGGACTTATCCCCTTCCCTCCATGCATACGTCCTTGCCACCATTTACACCATATTATTTATCCTGTTGGCCCAATTGGCCACCTATCGAAAAATACAAAAATTAGATTTTCTAAAGGCTCTAAAAAGCCGAGAATCGTAAGGAGTAACCGTTATGGAAAAACTGAAATCCCTATGGAAGAACCTTTCGAAAAGAAAGAAATCCCTGCTGGCAGCTATGCTGTTGTTGGTTTTCATTCTCATTGTGGCCGCTGTCCTTCTCTCCGGAACCCCAGTGGAAACCGCCCATGTTTCCCAAGGGCCGGTTGCTGAGGTGATTAAAGAAGCCGGCACCGTAGAATCCGAAAGTGCCCTCATTCTCACCGCCAAGCAAACCGGAGAAATTCGAGGCTTATTAGTGGAGGAAGGAGACGCCGTTTCGGAAGGAGATTTGCTGCTGACAGGAGAAGGGTCTTCGGCTTCCCTGGATTTAAAAAGTCAACAATCCCAGTTAAGAGTCTTGCAGTCCCAATATGCCCTGGCACAAGATGCCGCCAACAAAAGCCGGCTCCTATATGAACAAGGCGCCGTCAGCCAGCAAGAATACAGTCAAGCCCAAGCCGCAGCCAACCAGTTGGCAGCGCAAGTGGATGCCTTGGCATACAGTATCGAAAGCTATGCATCCTCCTCTGGAACCGCTGGATTAACGGCGCCCATTGGGGGTGTGATTACCGGCATTTTCGCCAAAGAGGGAGAAACGATTTTAGCCAGCGCCCCAATCCTGGAAATCTCCAACTTGGATGACATCTATGTGGTCTGCGACTTAATTGCTTCCGACGCGGACTTGGTAACCCCGGGAGATCCGGTGCTTCTCACCAGCCAGGAAGGCAACTATGAAGATTCTTCCGCCCAGGTTAGAAAGGTTCATATCAAGGCCCAGGACCAGCTCTCCGACTTGGGAATCCAACAGAAACGGGTACGAGTCGAGATTGATTTGGGCCAAGAAAAAGCTCCCCGATTGGGGAGCACCATCGATGTAGAAATCACCATTGACCAACATCCAGAGGCCACTCGCGTACCCAAAACGGCCGTCTATGAAAGAGACCAACAAAGCTTTGTCTTTGTGGTTGAGGGCCGAAAAGCCGTGGAACGGGAAGTGATGGTTGGATTAAAAGGCCGTGATTTCACGGAAATCATTACCGGCCTTACGCCGGGAGAATCGGTTATCCTATCTCCCGACAATCAACTGAGCAACGGCACTTTTGTGAAAGCCACAGATGTTACCCACAAGTTTTCATCGCTTCCAGCGTCTCCGTAATCAAGGCTTCCAGTTCCCATCCCAGGATCTCTGCCCCCTGTTGGATTACGTCCCGGCTACATCCAGCCGCAAATTTTTTATCCTTAAATTTCTTTTTCACGGAACTATACTCCATGTCCATCACGCTTTTGGATGGGCGCATGAGAGCACATGCTCCGATTAGACCGGTGAGTTCATCCGTGGCAAACAGTACTTTTTCCATCTCATGCTCCGGCGCCACATCGGTGCAAAGACCATATCCATGACTGACTACCGCATGAATCAAACGGTCATCCGCCCCGGCTTCCTTTAAAAGCTCCGGGGCTTTTTTACAATGTTCTTCCGGCCACATCTCAAAGTCAATATCATGAAGAAGCCCCACCATGGCCCAAAAATCCGCTTCCTCACCGTAGCCCAGCTTTTCCGCAAAATACCTCATTACACACTCCACCGTGGTGGCATGGGTAATATGGAATTCCTCCCGGTTATATTTTTTAACCAAATCCAACCCCTGTTCTCTTGTCATCATAATCCTTGTCGCCCTTCCTTTCTTCTTGTGGTTTTCTTTATCTCTTTGTGCTTTTTGTCTTCTTTACTTTTTTACTTTCTTTGATTTCTTTGTTTTTTATGCCCGGATTATCTTCTACGTCTTGACCTTCCTATATATCTCTTGTATATCCTGGTTACCACTTAACGAATAGGAACCACTTCCATCCAGTAGCCGTCCGGATCCTGAATGAAGTATAATCCCATCTCATGATTTTCGAAACAAATGACTCCCATTTCTTGATGCTTTTTATGCGCCTCTTCAAAATCATCTACCCGGAAACCAATATGAATTTCGTTGTCTCCCAAATTGTAGGGGGTCTTACGATCCCGGTACCAAGTCAGCTCCAATTGGGCTTCTTCTTCTGGATTTCCCAAATATACGATGACAAAAGAACCATCCGGCCCATCTTTGCGTCGTCGCACAACCAACCCCAAAGCCTCTTTGTAAAATTCCAAGGACTTATCCAAATCCAACACGGTAATGCAACTGTGATATTGCTGAAATTTCATTTTTTCCTCCTTGAACAAAGGGGAATTCGCCTTTCCATTCCCCCGAATATAGTGTAGACTTTATAGTAGAAATACCCCATCAACAATACCCATAGTATATCATTGGAGGAAATAATGAGCAACGAAGACATCCG